>DXGO01000056.1 GCA_019113885.1 Candidatus Alistipes intestinipullorum
AGTTCAGATTCATGAAGATCCGTACACCGTTCGTCTGCCTCGCACTGCTTCTCGCAGCCTGCGGAGGGCCTGAAAGCAGA
This sequence comes from Candidatus Alistipes intestinipullorum, assembly GCA_019113885.1. Taxonomy (GTDB): domain Bacteria; phylum Bacteroidota; class Bacteroidia; order Bacteroidales; family Rikenellaceae; genus Alistipes; species Alistipes intestinipullorum. Next base: position 81 of record DXGO01000056.1, read on the forward strand.
CCGATCTCCGAAGAACTTTCTCTCGAGGAGATCAACACCCTGCTAAAGAGAAATCCCGATTACCAGGAGGCCATCAGCATGGCGGAGCGTTTCAGGATCACCGCCTCGACAGTGGACAAGGCACGTGCCAACGACCTGTCGTACGAAGCATTGCAGAGTTTCCTCGACGAGCTTTCCGACAACAGCGTCCGCGGACGACTGCGGAAACAGGCTGACGAGAAGTGGACGGCCCGCTACGGCAAGGCTGCGGAACGAATCCCGGGATTGATCAGACACTGGAGCAATTACATCGATTCGCTGCGACCGGAGCGCTACGTCTCCATACGTCTGATCTCGGTCGATCCGCAGGAGAGCACCTTCGGCACGGCACGGGTCAGGTTGGAGTTCGTCCCGACAAGAGGCGCGATCGATCGGCTGAAGGGGCGCTTCGGAATTTTTCCGCGCAGCAAGATGCATGAATTCGACGATTTCAACATCGCTCGCCACAACAACTATGAATTCACGCAGGGCCTCGAGGCTCCGACACAGATCTCGGCATGGATGCATTACAGCATCTGGGACATCGCGGACGGCGACATCGCCTACAACATGTATCCCGACCGTCCCGGACTGCCGATCGAGAAACTGACCGAAAAATACTGTTTCGACTACTCGGTCTCGGAACTGGTAATGAACGGTCGCGAGGTGAACTATTCCGAATATTACGAACAGGTGCCGCAATCGATCCGCAATTATTGGGGTACGGTCGAGGAGGAGCGCCGCAATCGGGAGGAAGAACTTCTGGGCGATATCGCCCGGGAGTTGCTCATGCCCGACTTCGTGGAGCAATCGCGGTATGTGCGCGAGTATGACGAGGCCTATTTCCGCCAGCGCGATTCGCTGGCGGCATGGCTGGTCCTCGACTGCGGTTTCTGAACGACAGAAGCGAAACAAGTAAGTTATAAAACAAGAACTACCATGGAAAGACCCGTTCGGGTGCGTTTTGCACCCAGCCCCACCGGCCCGCTGCACATCGGCGGCGTCCGCACGGCACTGTATAACTACCTCTTCGCCCGCCAGCACGGGGGCACGATGATCCTGCGCATCGAGGATACCGACTCGCAGCGCTTCGTTCCCGGGGCCGAAGAGTACATCATGGAGTCGCTCAAATGGTGCGGCATCGAGATCGACGAAGGCGTCGGTGTCGGAGGCCCCCACGCCCCCTACCGCCAGAGCGAGCGCCGCGAAATCTATCTCAAGTACGCCCTGCAGCTGGTCGACGCCGGGTGGGCCTACTACGCCTTCGACACGGCCGAGGAGCTCGACGCCCTGCGCCATGAGGCCGAATCCCGAGGCGAGGCATTCGCCTACAACTACGCCGTGCGCGAGAAGCTGGCCACCTCGCTGGCGCTCCCGGCCGAGGAGGTGCGCGCCCGCATCGAGCGCGGCGACCAGTGGGTCATCCGCTTCAAGATGCCCGAAAACCGCCTTGTGGAGATGGACGACCTGATCCGCGGCCACGTGGAGGTCAACACCTCGACGCTCGACGACAAGGTGCTCTACAAGTCGGCCGACGCCCTGCCCACCTACCACCTGGCCAACATCGTCGACGACCACCTGATGGAGGTTTCGCACGTCATCCGCGGCGAGGAGTGGCTGCCGTCGCTGCCGCTGCACTACCTCCTGTACGAGGCCTTCGGGTGGAAGGATTCGCAGCCGGCCTTCGCCCACTTGCCGCTGCTGCTTAAGCCTACGGGCGGCGGCAAGCTCTCGAAGCGCGACGGCGACAAGATGGGCTTCCCGGTTTTCCCGCTCTTCTGGAAATCCCCCGCAACGGGCGAAACGGCCCGCGGATACCGCGAGGACGGCTATTTCCCCGAGGCATTCATCAACATGCTGGCATTGCTGGGCTGGAATCCCGGCACCGAGCAGGAACTCTTCACGATGCAGGAGCTCATTGACAACTTCTCGCTCGAGCGCGTCTCGAAATCCGGGGCCCGCTTCCAGCCCGACAAGGCCCGCTGGTTCAACGCCCAGTACATGCACCGCAAGACGGACGAGGAACTTGCCGCCGTCTACCAGCCGATCCTGCGCGACCACGGCATCGAGGTGGCGGACGAGGTGGCGGGAAAGGCCGCCGGCATCATGAAGGAGCGTGCACAGCTCACCACCGAACTGTGGGACCTCACGTCGTTCTTCTTCGTGGCCCCCACGGAGTACGAGGAGAAGCAGACCCGCAAGTACTGGAAAGGCGACAACCCGCGCATTCTCCGCGAGGTGCGCGAGGTGCTGGCCTCGATCGACGACTTCTCGCTCGAAAACACCGAGCGCATCGTCCATGCCTGGATCGAGGAGAAGGGCTACGGCATGGGGCAGGTGATGAACACGCTGCGCCTGGCCCTGGTGGGCGCCGGCAAGGGCCCGGGGATGTACGACGTGACGTCGTTCATCGGCCGCGAAGAGTGCCTGCGCCGCATCGACCGCATCCTCGAGGTGCTGCCCGCCGCCGAATAACCCGGACCGACATAACCTTAAAACTACGATAATTATGGTAGAGATCGAACAGCAAGTATGGGGCATGACCCCCGAGGGTGAGGCGATCATCCTCTATACGCTGCGCAACGGCACGGGTGCCGAGGTGCAGATTTCGAATTTCGGCGCGGCGATCGTCGCCGTGAAGATGCCCGACCGCAACGGGAAATTCGACGACGTCGTACTGGGCTACAAGCACCCCGAAGGGTACTTCTACGACGGCGCCGCCTCCGGGAAGAGCGTCGGGCGCTGCGCCAACCGCATCGCCTTCGGCCGCATGACCGTCGAGGGGCAGGAGTACTCGCTGGAGGTGAACAACGGCGTGAACCACCTGCACGGAGGCACGAAGAACTTCGCCAACCGCGCGTGGGAGAGCCGTGTGGAGACCAACCGCGTGGTAATGACCCTCACGTCGGAGGACGGCGACCAGGGCTATCCGGGCGAGGTGCAGGTCGAGGCAGTCTTCGATTTCGACGACGACAACGCCCTGGAGCTCACCTACCGCGCCGTGACCGACCGCACGACGGTCGTGAACCTCACGAACCATGTCTACTTCAACCTCGCGGGCGAGGCAAGCGGCTCGGTACTCGACCACGAGCTGCAGCTGAACTGCTCGAAGATTCTGGAGATGAACGACAAGCAGATTCCGACGGGCCGGATGCTCGACGTCGAGGGCACGCCGCAGGATTTCCGCACGTTCCGGGCCTTCCGTCCGGGCATCGACTCGGAGTTCAACCACATCCGCGACTTCCGCGGCTACGACCACCCCTTCCCGATCGACGGCTGGGAACCCAATATCCTGGCCGAGGCGGGCACGCTGCGCGAGAAGAACTCGGGACGTACGGTGACGGTGCTCACCTCGCAACCGAGCGTGATGGTCTACACCGGAAACTGGCTCTCGGGCGGCTGTCCCGAGACGAAGTCGGGCGGGCGATATGCCGACTACGCCGGTGTGGCGATCGAGTGCCAGAACTACCCCGACGCCGTGAACCATCCGGAGTTCCCCTCGCCGCTGCTGCACCCGGGCGAGACCTATTGCCAGAAGATCGTCTTCCGCTTCGGGGTCTGCTGACGCCGCGGTGGGACAATAACACGGGCGGGCCGGGACTTGGATGTCCCGGCCCGCCCGTTTCGTAAAAACTGCTTTAGGAAAAATCAAGCAAAGATTCCGACTCCCAACAAAATGGCTATCGTCAGGAAAAGCACCCACTGGCACAGCCGGAGGTAGTACCGGGCTTCCGGCCGTTCAACGGCCAGCGACAAGAGCCACCCCACAGTCCAGCCACAATAGGTCAGCCATAGAAATACCTCCAACGTCCGGGAGCGAGGGATCAGCCCGAGCCCGACCGCCAGCAGAAATCCCGCAGCCAGCAACAAATCCGTCCCGATTAACTGCATGCCGCAACGCCCCATGAGCCAGGCATCATACGCCCGGTGCCAACTACGGTCGGGGCGTGCCGCCGAATAAAGGGCATTGCCCGAGAGGGTGTGCACGAAGAACGCGACAAAGAGCAGGACCCCGGCCGTCAGAAACCATCCGTTCATGATTTTCTATAATTTGAAATACAACCACTCGGGCAACCAGCGCAGCAGCCATGCCGCGATCCTCCAGCGACGGGTAACGACCGCCACACGCCGCCCGCGACGTATGGCGCACAACATCTGTTCCACCACCCGATCGACCGGCATCACCCAAAACAACCCTTCGCCCTTAGCCATCGCCGTATCAACCAGACCCGGACGGATGTCGGTCACCCGGATTGCCGGGGCGGATCGGGCGGCCCGCTGCCGCAACCCTTCGGCATAGTTGATTTGATACGCCTTCGAAGCGTTGTAGGCCGGAGCCGACGCGCTGCCGCGCACTCCGCCGACCGACGTAACGACCACAAGGTGTCCCCCGCCCCGGCGCTCAAAATAACCATAAGCCCAGTCGACCACCGCCGTCCATCCCCGGACATTCGTCCGGATGGCGGGGTCTTCGAGCGAAAAGTCCAGCGCCGGGTTCAGATCGCCCGTCCCGGCACAGACGACGCAAAGCTCCATGCCACCGATGCGTTCGGACAGTTCCGAGAGGGCCGTAACGCATGCGGCCGGTTGTGTAACATCGGCCACGGCATACTGGAAGTTCGCGGGTGCGGTCGTCACCAGTTCGCGGAGCAGCACCTCGCGCCGCCCGACCGCACCGACACGCCATCCGGCGGTTGCAAGCCGCTCGGCAAGGCCCCGTCCGATCCCGGACGTGGCCCCGATAACGATAGCCTGTTTCATGGGGACAAAGGTAGGGCGGAGAAGCCGAAAAGGACTTGACCGAAATCAAGAAATGCACGCAACGCGGGAGAGGGTCAACGGATGCGGCGCCGGATGCGGCTCAGGGTCTCGGGACGCACGCGCAGGTAGGAGGCCAGCTCCTTCAGCGACACAAGATTCAGCAGGTCGGGACAACGGCGCAGCAACGATTCGTAAAGTGCCTGCGGTGTGCTGGCATAGCTTTGCAGCAGGCGTTCATAGACTTCGGCCAGGAGGTGTTCGGCCAGCCGGCGACCCAGCCGTTCGTGCGCGGCATCCGTCGCAAAGAAGGCGGCCAGGCGGGCATTGTCGAGGCTCAGCACGGAGCTCCCGCACATCGCCTCGATCCCGACCCAGGCCGGCAGGCCGTTGCTCATCGAGATGTAATCGCCGACGAACTCCCCGGCGAAGGCATAGCCCACCACATGGCATTCGCCCTGCCCGGTGAGGTGCACATAACGGAAAGCGCCCCGCTCGACCAACCCCGAACAGCGGTTCCGCACGCCCTGACGCGCGAACGCCTCCCCACGGGCAAACGCGACACGGCGTCCCTCTGCCCGAAAAAGTTCAGCCAGGACAGGAAACTCCGCAGCGGGGATATAAGAATTGAAATTCATCGGTTCGGGTTATTCCGGCAGACCTCGCTCGGCAACGTAACGCAGGATTTCCTCGCGCAGGGTGCGAGGCGTGACGTTCCGCCGCACGACCAACAGGTACGAATTGCGAATCTGTTCGCGGATGAAGGCATCGGGAAGGTCCCCGTCCGGACGAATGCCGTTCCAGTGCCGCTTGTTGAAGTGCCATGCGGCATTCACCTCCGGATACCGCTCCCGCAGTCGCAGTGCCTCGTCGGGGTCGCACTTCACGGCTATCCATCCGAAATCCGCCATGTCGGCGCAGGCATACATCCGCCCGCCGATCTTGTAGACCAGCGTCGTCTCATCGAATGGCGTCGTCTCCTCGGTCAGCGGCAGCGAGAGGCAATAGTCCCGAAACTCCAATATATCCATATTCGACCAGATTGTCCGACAAGATACGAATATTTTGGCACACGGATTGCTCTTACAGGCAGAAACCATAAATTGAACAAGGAAATGAAAAAAATTCTACTCTGCCTGCCCCTGCTGGGGCTGTTTGCCATCGGGTTCGGAAGCTGCTCGCAACAACGCGAATGGAACCACGAACAGCGCAAGGCCATGCGCGAAGCGCTCAAAAGCTACCGTCAGATGGCCTACCTCAATGACCTGACCGACCCCGAATTCGTGGTCTTCACCGACAGCGTGGCCGGGGACCTCGAAGCGGAATACCCCGTCTACACGGAGTTCATCCAGATGCAGGGGGTCGATGACACGATCGACATGGTCGTCGTGACGACGATCGTCGAGCAGCTCAACGCCGACGCCCACAACATGCGCCACATCTTCCCCTACAACACGCTGGTCATGCAGGGCATCCTGCCCTCGGGGCTCGACCACGGGCAGCAGCGGGCCTTCTACAACTGCCTGGCCGGCAAGGTAAACGCCACCTACTGGTCGCTCGACCAGTTCGTCAACGCCGTCCTGGCCGACACGACCGACATGTCGCAGATTCGCCAGCTGGAGAGCCAGTGCGCCAACGACCTGTTCAACTGGACGGTCACCGAGGTGGATGTGATCGAGACCGTACCCGCAGCGACCAATTAACCCGCAGGAGCCGAGGCCCGTACCCCGGGCCGGAAAAAGGAAAGGGAGGCTTCCGTCCATGGACGGAGGCCTCCCTGCCGTATGGCCGGAATCGGACGCGTCAGTCGGCGAACAACGAACGCGCGATGCCCAGCTCCAGGCCGCGCAACTCGGCCAGACCGCGCAGGCGCCCCAGGCACGAATACCCCGGATTGGTCTTTTTCTTCAGGTCGTCGATCATCTGGTGTCCGTGGTCGGGACGCATCGGGATCGAGACCTTGCGCCGTTGCTGAATCTCCAGCAACGCCTTCATCACCTCGTACATCGGCACGTCACCCTCCAGGTGGTTGGCCTCGTAGAAGTTCCCTGCGGCGTCACGCTGCGTCGAGCGCAGGTGCACGAAGTTCACCCGGTCGCCCCAGCGGCGCATCATCCCCGGCAGGTCGTTCCCGGCCGACACGCCCAGCGATCCCGTGCAGAGGCACAACCCGTTCGAGGGGTTCGGCACCGCCTCGACCAGGGCCCTGAAATCCGCCTCCGTAGACAGGATGCGCGGCAGCCCGAGCAGCGAATAGGGAGGGTCGTCGGGATGGATCGCCAATACGGCGCCCACCTCGTCGGCCACGGGGCAGATTTCCTGCAGGAAGTCGATCAGGTGTTCGCGCAGCGTCGCGGCGTCGATCTCCCGGTAACGGTCGAGCTCATGGCGGAACTGCTCGAGCGTGAAGCTCTCCTCCGAGCCGGGCAGACCGGCGATCATGTTGCGCGTAATGAGTTCGATTTCGGCAGCGTCCATCCGTTCGAAGCGCTCCCGGGCAATGGCCTTCTCCGCGTCGGTGTACTCCTGTTCAGCCTCAGGACGTTTCAGGATATAGAGGTCGAAGGCCATGAAGGCCGCGCGCTCGAAACGCAGCGCCCGCGAGCCGTCGGGCATCTCGAAGGCGAGGTTCGTGCGAGTCCAGTCGAGTACCGGCATGAAGTTGTAGGTAATGATGCGGATGCCGCACGCCGCAAGGTTGCGGATCGACTGCTTGTAGTTCTCGATGTAACGGCGGTAGTCGCCCGTGTGGGTCTTGATGTGCTCGTGCACCGGAACGCTCTCGACGACCGACCACACGAGGCCCGCGTCGGCAACGGTCTGCTGCCGGCGGCGAATCTCCTCGACGGTCCATACCTCGCCGTTGGGAATGTGATGCAGGGCCGTAACGATGTCCGTCGCCCCGGCCTGACGGATGTCCTGCAGGCTGACGGGATCATTGGGCCCGTACCAGCGCCAGGATTGTTTGCAAAGATACATAACAGGTTCTTGTTTTTCAGGTGACGGGCGCAGGGGCGGATGAAATACGATGCGTCATTCGCTCCGCGCCCAACTTTTCATCTCTTGGACAGATTAGATCGAGAAGGCGTCGAACCCGCCGTCGACCACGGCCAGCGTGCCCGTGACGAACGACGAGGCGTCGCTGATCAGGTAGTGGATCGTGCCCAGCAGCTCCTCGGGCTCGGCAAAGCGGCCTGCGGGTGTATGGGCGATGATCGTACGGGCACGGTCGGTGTACGACCCGTCGGGATTGGTCAGCAGCGTGCGGTTCTGGTTCGTCAGCAGGAAGCCCGGGACAATGGCGTTCACACGCATCTCGGGGCTGAACTTCAGGGCCAGTTCGGCGGCCATGTACTTCGTATAGTTGCCGATGGCGGCCTTCGCGGCGCCGTAGCCCACCACGCGCGTCAACGGGCGCAGGGCCGACTCGGAGCAGAAGTTGACGATCACCCCCTTCTTGCGGGCCGTCATCGCCTCGCCGAAGACCATCGTGGGCAGTACCGTGCCGAAGAGGTTCAGATCGACGACCTTGCGGAAGGCATCGACCTCCAGGTCGAGGAACGTCTTATCGGGCGCGATCGTCGCACCGCCCATGTTGCCGCCCGCGGCGTTCAACAGTACGTCGATGCAGCCGTAGGCGGACAGAATCGCCTCGCGGTTGGACTCCAGCACCTCACGGTTCAGCACATCGGTCTCGAGGAACAGCGCCTCGCCGCCCTGCTCGCGGATCGTCCCGACGAGCTCTTCGCCGGCCTTCGCATCGCGGTCCAGCACCACGACCTTGGCGCCCTGCTCCGCCAGATAGGAGCAGATCGAACGCCCCAGAATACCGGCCCCGCCCGTCACGACGACGACGCGGTCTCGAATGTCAAACAGATTCTTCATGGCTTGCAAATAGTTCAGAGATTGTTATTGTAATAAGGATAGTTCTCCTTGAAGAGGATGTCGAGCGGAATGGGGTTGATCCGCGCCGTGGGACGCCCCTCGACGAGCCAGTCGCACAGCGCCATCACGCTGCGGTAGCCCTGCACCTCGGGACGCTGGGCGACCAGCGCCGTGACGGCACCTTCGGCGAGCATGCGCCCGTTGCGCCGGATGGCGTCGTAGCCGACCAGCCGCACGTCACGACGGCCGTGCGCCGAGAGGTACCCCGCCAGCAGATGGCACGTGGAGTTGAAGGTGACGGCCCCGGCAACCGAGGGATGCGCCGCAAAGAGGGCGTCCAATTCGCGTTCGTTCCCGGCGGGATCGTCCAGACGCAGCGACGCCGACAGCAGGGTGCCTCGGTAACCCGTCTCGTCGAGGTAGGCCCGAAAGCCCTCCTCGCGCAGGCGACACTGCACCGACCCCTCCCCCGGACGATGGACGATCCGTCCGATGACGATGTCGGCCGAGGGATCGATCCGGTCGCACAGCAGCCGCGCCGCAACCCGGCCGGCATCGAACGACGGTGTGCCGAAATAGGCCAGGCGGTTGCATTCCGGGAGGTCGGAGTCGACAAAGACATAGGGAATCTCCCGTGCATCGAGGCCGCGGGCGAGCGCCAGCATCGGTTCCCGGAAAAACGGGGCGATCACAACGCCGTCGAACGTCTCGTCGTGCAGCACCTCGGCCGCACGTTCGAACGACGGGCAATCATACTGATCGAAGCGGCAACGTCGGATGTCGATTCCGTAACGGCGGGCCTGAGCCTCGGCCCGCGCGATGCCCGTCTCGACATCTGCCCAGTAGTCGCCCTCCTCGAAGGCGGGCGTGACGACGCACAGTGTCCGCCGCCTTCCCGACGCCAGCGAACGGGCGATGAGGTTGGGCCGGTAATCGACCTGACGCAGCACGGCATTGATCCGGGCGAGGTTCTGCTCGGAGACCTTGCCCCGATGGTGAATCACACGATCGACCGTAGCCGTCGAGACCCCTGCCATGCGGGCGATGTCGACAATGCGGATCGTGCGCTCCCCGGAATCGTCCGGATGCAGCCGTTCTTCCATGACGTGCTTTTCCATACCGGAACAAAGCTACGTATAAAATCCGAAAATCGCAAGTGTGTGCGCACACACTTGCGATTTT
>DXGO01000057.1 GCA_019113885.1 Candidatus Alistipes intestinipullorum
AACGCTTCATTTGCATGTAGATTCGTGCATTAGGACTGCTATCTATTATTTGCCCGTTTTTTATTCGCTTCTTTTCGTTAAATCGTAGAATCAGGGAATCAATCATCTGAACCACGGACTTTACTTTAATCTCGGGCTTGTTTTGTTTGATGACGTCAAAGTAATGAGAAACTTCTACGGGCGACCAGTTTCGGCCTTCACTCTCCCATGTATCGATGACATGAAGATACTTTGTCTTAATGTCAAATAACAACTTGTTTTTGGTCGTTGCGTCAGGTGTTCCTGTCTTGAAACATTGAGATTTTGCATCCCAGTTCTTTAAAAAGCCGGTAATATTGAGAACTTTGGGGACGCGAGCATAGCCCGTTTTGAAGAAAATCAGCTCCAGCTTGACCATTTTCTGGTCTTTGGGGTTCATCTTACCCCGGATATTGATTGTATACATAAAGATAAAGTGTTAAGTTGTTGCTTTAATTACCATTAGTAGGCATTAATTGCTCTAAATTAACCTACATAATTACCTACATGAAAAGAGTAGGATATACGGTAATGAAAGGTTTATACGGTCTCGACCGTTCTTCTTCAACAACCTAACACTTTATCTATCAAAAACTTATAAAACAACGCTTATAAGTCTCAAAAAAGCCCCCTTCCCACTTGGGAAGAGGCTTTTTTGTTTGCGCACCCGAGCGCAGTGTCGGACGCAGATGCCGGATGCGGCCCCGCAATGGAGCTATTTTCGGTCGTAATTGCGTGCCAGGCCACCCTCGGAGGTTTCGCGGTAGAGGCTCGGCAGGTCGTGGCCCGTCTCGGCCATCACGGCGACTACCTTGTCGTAGGAGACCAGATGGGCCCCGTCGGAGAGTGTCGCGTAGATGTTGGCGTCGAGAGCCCTGGCCGCAGCAATGGCGTTGCGCTCGATACAGGGAACCTGTACCAGCCCGCACACGGGATCGCACGTCAGCCCCAAGTGGTGTTCGAGCCCCATCTCCGCAGCATACTCAATTTGTGAGGGAGTGCCTCCGAAGAGCTGGCAGGCGGCGGCAGCCGCCATGGCGCACGCTACGCCCACTTCGCCCTGGCAGCCCACTTCGGCTCCGGAGATCGAGGAGTTGGCCTTGGCAATGTTCCCGAAGAGCCCGGCGGTGGCCAGGGCACGCAGGATGCGGATGCGCAGGAAGTCGCGCGAGGTCGCCAGATGGTAGAGCACGGCAGGGACCACTCCGCTCGAACCGCACGTGGGGGCCGTTACGACGGTTCCGCCCGAGGCGTTCTCCTCGGAGGTGGCCAGGGCATAGGCGTAGATTCTGGCCCGTGAGGCAAGCGACCCGGAGTAGCTTTTCGACTTGACGTAGTAGGTCGAGGCCTTGCGGGCCACCTTCAGCCCGCCAGGCAATACGCCGTCGTTGTTCAGCCCCCGTTGGATCGTCTCGCACATCACCGTCCATATCTGGTCGAGGAAGTCCCATATTTCGGGCCCTTCGCAGTCGTTGACATACTCCCAGAAGGTTTTGCCCTCGCGGTAGCACCACTCCTTGATCTCCGAAATGGTCGTCAGCGGATAGATGCTTTCGGGCTTCTCCTGCCGGGTATTTTCGTTGGCGAGGGCGCCTCCGCCGATGCTGAAGATCGTCCACGAATCGATAACCTCTCCACCCTTGAGCCCTTCGAAGAGCATTCCGTTGGGATGGAAGGGGAGTACGACGTCGGGCTTCCAGACGATTTCGGTCGGGGCGACGGGTTGGAGTACCGAGCAGATAGCCACATCGGTAAGGTGGCCCTTTCCGGTCGCGGCGAGCGACCCGTAGAGTGTCACGCGGTAGGCGTCGACATTGTGGCAACGTTCGGCGAACTGTTCAGCAGCCCGTTTGGGCCCCATCGTGTGGCTGCTCGAGGGGCCGTTGCCGATCTTATAGAGTTGTCTGAGCGATTCCATGATCGTGGTGTTAGCGTACAAAGATAGCGAAAATTCAGATGGATACGACGTTCCAGGTCCTCTAATTTCGGGAATGGGACCCTGCTTCGGCGAGAAAGCGCTTTCGATGCCCGATCTCGCCCCGCAAATCGGTAACAGGGTGTTGGATGGTTGGCCAAAAAGTCGTATCTTTCGGCAAGAAACCGTATATTTGTCTGAATCATAAATCATAATAGACTATGGAACATCTGAAAATTTTGGGAGAACCGCTCCCGTCGATGCCTTGGGAGGAGCGTCCCGAAGGTTCGAAAGAGGTGATGTGGCGCTATTCGGCCAACCCGATCATCGGACGTCATGCACTTTCGACCTCGAACTCGATCTTCAATTCGGCGGTGGTGCCTTTCAAAAAGGGGAAATACAATTTCGCGGGCGTTTTCCGCTGTGACGATACCAACCGGCGGATGCGTATCCATGTCGGCTTCTCGGTCGACGGCATGAAATGGGACATCAACGAGGAGGATTTCCGCCTCGAAGGCGCCGATCCCGAGGTGGGGCAGTGGGTCTACGGCTATGACCCCCGCGTGGCGAAGATCGAGGACCGCTACTATGTGACGTGGTGCAACGGCTACCACGGCCCGACGATCGGTGTGGCGTGGACCGATGACTTCGAGACGTTCCACCAGCAGGAAAACGCCTTCCTGCCCTACAACCGCAATGGCGTGATGTTCCCGCGCAAGATCAACGGGCGCTTTGCCATGTTGTCGCGCCCGAGCGACACGGGCCACACCCCCTTCGGCGACATCTTCTACTCGGAGTCGCCCGACCTCTGTTTCTGGGGCCGTCACCGCCACGTAATGTCGCCTGCGGCGTTCGAGGTCTCAGCCTGGCAGTGCATGAAGATCGGTGCCGGGCCCATTCCGATCGAGACTTCCGAAGGGTGGCTTCTGTTCTACCACGGCGTGCTGCGTTCGTGCAACGGCTATGTCTATGCCTTCGGCTCGGCACTGCTCGACCTCGATGAGCCCTGGAAGGTTACGGCCCGCAGCGGCCCGTACCTGATCTCGCCGCGCGAGACCTACGAGTGCATGGGCGACGTGCCGAATGTGACGTTCCCCTGTGCGGCGTTGCATGACCCTGCCACGGGACGTGTCGCCGTCTACTACGGGTGCGCCGACACGGTGACGGGACTTGCCTTCGGTTATATCCCTGAGATCGTGGAATTCACGAAGAAAAACAGCATCCTGTAATGATCCTCAGACATGTTCTTGGTGTCGCGGCGTTTGCCGCGACGCTCTTTTCCGCCCCGTTGCGGGCGCAGGAGCCTGCCGACCGTGTCGACCCCTTCATCGGCACCACCAACTTCGGGACAACGAATCCCGGGGCCGTGTGTCCCAACGGTATGATGGCTGTCGTCCCGTTCAACGTCATGGGCTCCGCCGAGAACCTCTACGACAAGGATGCCCGCTGGTGGTCGACCCCCTACGAATACCACAACAAGTTCTTCACGGGGTTTGCCCACGGAGCGTTGAGCGGTGTGGGGTGCCCCGACATGGGGGCGCTGCTGACGATGGCCACGGCGGGCGAGCTGGTGGCCGACTACCGCGAATACGGTTCGGCGTATGGCGACGAGACGGCCTCGCCGGGCTATTACGGCGTGACGCTCTCGAAATACGGCATCCGGGCCGAGGCCACGGCTACGCTACGTTCGTCGGTCGAGCGTTATACCTTCCCGGGCGGTAAGGGGCACATCCTGTTAAACCTCGGCGAAGGGTTGACAAACGAGTCGGGGGCGATGGTGCGGCGTGTGAGCACCACGGAGATCGAGGGCATGAAGCTCCTCGGGACGTTCTGCTACAATCCGCAGAAGGTTTTCCCGGTCTACTTCGTGCTGCGCGTCTCGAAGGCGCCGCAGGCTGCGGGTTACTGGAAGAAGCAGCGGCAGATGACGGGCGTCGAGGCCGAGTGGACGCCCGACAACGGCAAGTACAAGTTCTACAATGAATACGGACGGGAACTGGCCGGTGACGACATCGGTTACTGGTTCTCGTACGACGATCTCTCGGAAGGCGAGCAGGTGGAGGTGCGTATGGGCATCTCGTACGTTTCGATGGAGAACGCCCGGCGGAACCTCGATGCCGAGCAGCCTGCGGGACGTACATTCGACGCAATCCGCGAGGAGGCCCGCGCACGGTGGAACGCCGACCTGGGGCGCATCCGTATCGAGGGCGGTACGGCAGAGCAGCAGACGGTCTTCTATACGGCCCTGTACCACGCACTGATCCACCCCAACCTGCTGAGCGACGTCAACGGCGAGTACCCGCTGATGGAGCGTTCGGGCGAGGTGGGCGTTGCCGACGGCGACCGCTATACGGTCTTTTCGTTGTGGGACACCTACCGCAACGTACACCAACTGCTGACGCTGGTCTATCCCGAACGGCAGGTGGAGATGGTGCGCTCGATGATCGACATCTACCGTGAATGGGGCTGGATGCCCCGCTGGGAGCTCTATGGCCGTGAGACCTTCACGATGGAGGGGGATCCGGCCATCCCGGTCATTGTCGATACCTGGATGAAGGGGTTGCGCGACTTCGACATCGCGACGGCCTACGAGGGGTTCCGCAAGTCGGCCACCACGCCCGGGGCGCAGAACCTCCTGCGGCCCGACATCGACCCTTACATCGAGCGGGGCTACATTCCGCTGGGATACTTCGCCCAGGATCTGGCGGGGGATGTTTCGGTGTCGCATGCCCTGGAGTACTACGTGGCCGACGCCGCGCTGGCGCGGCTGGCCGATTCGCTCGGACACGAGGAGGATGCACGGATGTTCCGTGCACGTTCGCTCGGATACCGCCATTACTACGACAAGGAGTACGGTACGCTGCGCCCGATCACCATGGAGGGCACGTTCCTCACGCCCTTCGACCCGAAGGCCGGCGAGAACTTCTCCGCCGCTCCGGGGTTCCACGAGGGTTCGGCCTGGAACTACACCTTCTACGTGCCGCATGACGTCGAGGGGTTGGCCCGGCTGATGGGCGGCCGGAGGTCGTTCGTCGAGAAGCTCCAGCGGGTCTTCGACGAGGGGCTCTATGACCCGGCCAACGAACCCGACATTGCCTATGCCTATCTGTTCAGCCGTTTCCCGGGCGAGGAGTGGCGTACACAGCGCGAGACGCGACGGCTGCTTGAGAAATACTTCACCGTCGAGGCCGACGGTATTCCGGGCAACGACGACACCGGCACGATGTCGGCGTGGGCGGTCTTCACGATGCTGGGCCTCTATCCGGACTGCCCGGGCGAACCCGGCTATACGCTGACGGCTCCGACCTTCGACCGGGCGGAGATCGATACCCCGCAGGGGGTGCTGGTGATCGAGCGGCGCGGCGAAGGTTACGTCGACCGGATGACGCTCGGCGGACGTCCGCTGAAGCGTTACCGCATCGGCCACGATGAACTGCTCGGAGCCGGCAACCTGACCTTTGAACTTAAAAACTCCCGATAAACGATGAAATCCTTTTCTTCTCTTTTTGTCGCCGCAGGGCTGATGGCCTTTGTGGCGTGTACGGCTCCGGCACCCGACTCGGACAATCCGACCCGTTGGGTTGACCCCAAGATCGGTACAGGCGGTCACGGACACGTATTTGTCGGTGCGAACGTTCCGTTCGGCCTTGTGCAGGTGGGCCCCACAAGTATCCCCCAAAGTTGGGACTGGTGTTCGGGATACCACGAGAGCGACTCCACGGTGATCGGATTCTCGCACACGCACCTCAGCGGTACCGGCATCGGTGACCTGTTCGATGTGACGGTCATGCCGGTGGTGGGCGAGGTGACCTGCGCCCGCGGTACGGAAGACGATCCGGCTTCGGGCCTCTGGTCCTATGCCGACCGGTCGAAGGAGATCGCGCGTCCCGGTTACTACTCCGTGCCACTGACCCGTTACGGTATCACGGCCGAGATGACCGCCACGTCGCGCGTCGGTCTGCACCGCTATACCTTCCCGGCCTCGGATGCCGCTGCACTGGTCTTCGACCTCGAAAACGGCGGTTGCTGGGACAAGGCCACCGAGACAGGTTTCCGCTTCTCGGACGACAGTACGCGTATCTGCGGCTGGCGTTACTCGGAAGGGTGGGCCAAGGATCAGCGCGTGTGGTTCGTGGCCGAGTTCTCGAAACCCGCCAAGGCGATCACCTACCTGCAGCCGGGTGAGTTGGACGATTCCAAGACGCCCCGGGTCAACGCCCGTTATGCCCGTGTGGATTTCGACACGGCGGAGGGCGAGCAATTGCTCGTGAAGGTGGCTCTCTCGCCCGTGAGCATCGAGGGTGCGGAGGCGAACCTCGCGGCCGAACTCCCCGGCTGGGATTTCGAGACGACGGCATCGGCTGCCGAGGCGCTGTGGAACAAGGAACTGGCAAAGGTACGCATCGAGACCCGTGACGAGACGGCCAAGCGGATTTTTTATACGGCGCTCTACCATACGATGATCGTCCCCTCGGAGTTCTGCGACGCAAACGGCGATTACCGCGGGGCCGACGGCAAGGTGCATACCGATCCGGGCTATACGACCTATACAACCTTCTCGTTGTGGGATACCTATCGCGCCGCGATGCCGCTGATGACGATTCTGCATCCGGAGCGGATGCCCGACATCGTGAATACGATGTTGGCGATTGCCGACGAGCAGGGCCGCCTTCCGGTATGGCACCTCTGGGGCAATGAAACCGACTGTATGGTGGGCAATCCGGGCATCCCGGTTGTCGCCGACGCCATCGTCAAGGGGATCGGGGGATTCGACCGTGAGCGGGCCTTCGAGGCAATCAAAAAGACGGCGATGAATCCCGGCCGCGGCAATGGCCTGCGGATGAAATACGGCTACATCCCCTGCGAACAGTTTAACGAGGCCGTGGCCTACGACATGGAGTACGCCCTGGCTGACGGCGCCGCGGCGCGTGCCGCCAAGGTGCTGGGCAAGGAGGCGGATGCCGCGTATTTCACCGAGCGCAGCCACTCCTACCGCCACTATTTCGACCCCACGACGGGCTTCATGCGCGGACGCGACAGCCGCGGCGGGTGGCGCACGCCCTTCAACCCCTTCTCCTCGACACACCGTTTCGACGACTACTGCGAGGGCAACGCCTGGCAGTATACGTGGCTTGTACCGCACGATGTCCGGGGCCTCGAGGCCTGCTTCGGAAGCCGCGGGCGGATGCTCGAAAAACTCGACTCGCTCTTCACGGTCAGCTCGGTGGTCGTAGGGGAGGACGTCTCGCCCGACATCTCGGGCCTGATCGGCCAGTATGCCCATGGCAACGAGCCCTCGCACCATGTGCTCTACCTCTATACGATGCTGGGGCAACCGTGGAAGACAGCCGACCGGGTGCGCGAGGTGCTCACGACGCTCTACCATGATGCCCCCGACGGGCTGTCGGGCAACGAGGATGCCGGGCAGATGTCGTCGTGGTATATCCTTTCGGCGATGGGCATGTATGAGGTCGAGCCGGCCGGCGGCCGCTACTGGTTCGGATCGCCGCTCTTCGACCGCGTGGAGATCGACGTCCCGGGAGGCACCTTCACGATCGTGGCACGCAACAACTCGGACGAGAACCGCTACATCCAGCGCGTATGGCTCGACGGACGTCCCTATACGAAGCCCTGGATCGACCATGCAACGCTGATGCAGGGCGGTGAACTCGCCTTCGAGATGGGCGCCGAGCCGAAGGTGTGGTATTGCCCTGACGAGCCGGAGGTCTATGCCGACCAGCGCCCGGCGCCCGAGAAGCGGCTTTTCCGTTCGGAGGCCGTGGATGCGGAGATTGCCCGCGTCTGTAGCGTGCTGACCAACGAGCGTCTCCGCTGGATGTTTGCCAACTGCTTCCCCAACACGCTCGACACGACGGTCCACTACCGGGAGGACGAGGCCGGGAATCCCGATACCTACGTCTATACGGGCGACATCCCGGCCATGTGGCTCCGCGACTCGGGGGCCCAGGTGTGGCCCTACGTGCAGCTGTGCGGCAACGATCCCGCCCTGCAGCGGATGATCGCCGGGGTGATCCGCCGGCAGTTCCGGCTGATCAATATCGACCCCTATGCCAACGCCTTCAATGATGGCCCGACGGGTGCCGGGCAGGATGTCGGCTACCCGGGCCATGTGCAGAGCCCGTGGGTCTTCGAGCGCAAGTGGGAGATCGACTCCCACTGCTATCCCATTCGCCTGGCCTATCACTATTGGAAAACGACCGGCGATGCGTCGGTTTTCGACCAGGAGTGGGTGGCGGCCGCCACGAACATCGTGCGCACGCTGCGTGAGCAGCAGCGCAAGGAGGGCCCGGGACCCTATACCTTCCTGCGCAAGACCGACCGGCAACTCGACACCAAGTGCCATGTCGGACGCGGAAATCCGGTCAAGCCCGTAGGGCTGATCGCCTCGTCGTTCCGGCCTTCGGACGACGCTACGACCTTCGAGTTCCTCGTCCCGTCGAACTTCATGGCTGTTACGTCGTTGCGCAAGGCGGCGGAGATTCTCTCCTCCGTGAACGGCGAGACGGCGTTGGCCGACGAGTGTACGGCGATGGCCGACGAGGTGGCTGCCGCCCTGCAACAATATGCCGTCGTGGAGCATCCCGAGTTCGGGAAGATCTATGCCTTCGAGGTCGACGGCTTCGGCAGCCGTTTCCTGATGGACGATGCCAACGTCCCGTCGCTGCTGGCCATGGCCTACCTGGGGGACGTCGACCGGAATGACCCGATTTATGAAAACACGCGCCGTTTCGTGTGGAGCGACGCCAACCCCTACTTCTGGCGCGGCGCGGCCGGCGAGGGAATCGGCGGCCCCCATATCGGCGTGGAGATGATCTGGCCCATGAGCATCATGATGCGCGCCTTTACCGCAACCGACGACGCCGAGATCCGCGACTGCATTTGCCAGCTCATCACTACGGATGCCGGGAAGGGTTTCATGCACGAGTCGTTCTCCCGTCACGACGCTTCGAATTTCACCCGGGCCTGGTTCGCCTGGCAGAATACCCTTTTCGGGGAGTTGATCCTCAAGCTGGTGAATGAGGGGAAAGCCGATTTGCTCAATTCGATTATCTGATAAAACAATGTCTGTTACAATGAGAAAAATTCTTTGGCCAGCCGTCGCCGTACTCGTCGCGGGCGGTATCTCCGCTTGCGGAAACACGGCTGGCGAGACTCCGGTCACACGACCTTCGGAGTATGTCTCCACGCTCGTGGGTACGCAGTCCGAATTCCTGCTTTCGGCAGGAAATACCTATCCGGCCATCGCCCTGCCTTGGGGCATGAACTTCTGGACGCCGCAGACCGGCAAGATGGGGAATGGCTGGGCCTATACCTACAACGCCCATACCCTTCGGGGACTGAAGCAGACGCACCAGCCTTCGCCCTGGATCAACGACTACGGGCAGTTCTCCGTCATGCCCGTACGCGGCAATGACAAACTCGACGAGGAGTCGCGTCAGAGCTGGTTCTCCCACCAGTCCGAGACGGCCAAACCCTACTACTATTCGGTCTACCTGGCCGACCATGACATCCTGGCCGAGGTGGCGCCGACGGAGCGTGCAGCCATCATGCGCTTTACCTTCCCGGAATCGACGGAGTCGGGGGTGGTGATCGACGCCTTTGACCGCGGTTCGCGTGTGGAAATCCTCGACGACCGCACAGTGGCGGGTTACACCACGCGGAACAGCGGCGGTGTGCCGGAGAACTTCCGCAACTGGTTCATCGTACGTTTCGACAAGCCTTTCGATGCGGTTGAACTTACGGACACCCCCTCCTCCTACAAGGCCGGGAGCCGGGAGCTCTACCCCGAAGGCGGGAAGGCGGTCGAGGGAGACCATGCCGTGGCAAAGGTGCACTTCGCGACCGTGCGCGGCGAGCAGGTGACCGCGCGCGTCGCTTCGTCGTTCATCTCGTTGGAACAGGCACGTCGCAACCTCGAGAGCGAACTGGCTGCCGATGATTTCGACGCAGTGAAAACCAAGGCCCAGCAACGTTGGGACGATGTGTTGGGGCGTATCGTGGTCGAGGGCGGCAGCGACGATCAGCTGCGTACCTTCTATTCGTGCCTCTACCGTTCGGTGCTCTTCCCGCGCAAATTCTATGAGATCGACGCCGACGGCCGTCCCGTTCATTACAGCCCCTACAACGGCGAGGTGTTGCCCGGATACCTGTATACCGACACTGGGTTCTGGGATACGTTCCGTTGCCTCTTCCCGTTGTTGAACCTCGTTTACCCGTCGGTCAACGCAGAGATTCAGGCCGGATTGGCCAACACCTACCGCGAGAGCGGGTTCCTGCCCGAATGGGCTTCCCCCGGGCACCGTGGCTGCATGGTGGGCAACAACTCCGCGTCGGTCGTTGCCGATGCCATCCTGAAGGGGGTGACTCCCGAGGAGGACATAGCTACTCTTTATGAGGCAATGCTCCACGGCCGGAAGGCCGTACATCCGAAGGTCTCCTCGACCGGACGCCTCGGACACGAGTACTACAATACGCTGGGATATGTCCCCTGCAATGTAGGTATCAACGAGAATGCGGCCCGTACGCTCGAGTATGCTTATGACGACTGGTGTATCGCTCAGGTGGCGAAACAGTTGGGCAAGGGCGAAGAGGCCGAGAGCCTCGAACGCGCTTCGACCAATTACAAAAACCTCTTTGATCCCGAGACAAAACTCATGCGCGGCCGCAACGAGGACGGCTCGTTCGAGTCTCCTTTCAGCCCCTACAAGTGGGGTGGCGCCTTCACCGAGGGTAATTCATGGCACTATACCTGGTCGGTATTCCATGACCCTGCGGGCCTTGCCTCGCTGATGGGCGGCAAGGAGGAGTTCGGGAAGATGCTCGATTCGGTCTTCGTGGTGCCGCCCGTCTACGACGACAGCTACTACGGGTTCCGCATCCATGAGATCACCGAGATGCAGGTGGCGAACATGGGCAACTACGCCCACGGCAACCAGCCCGCACAGCACATGATATACCTCTTTGACTATTGCGGACAACCGTGGAAGACGCAGTATTGGGTGCGTGAGGTGATGAACCGCCTCTATTCGGCCCGTCCCGACGGCTATTGCGGCGACGAGGACAACGGCCAGACCTCGGCCTGGTACGTCTTCTCGGCCCTGGGATTCTATCCCGTCTGCCCGGGTGCGGACGAGTACGCCCTCGGCGCCCCGTTGTTCCGCAAGGCGACGATACGTCTCGAGAACGGCAACGAGGTGGTGATCGAAGCCCCCGACAACGGTCCCGACAACCGCTACGTCGGTCGTATGAGCCTTAACGGTTCTGCCTGGGACTGCAATTACCTTCGTTATTCCGATTTGATCGGGGGTGCGACGTTGCATTTCGCCATGCAGCACGAGCCAGACCTTCAGCGCGGTACGGCGCCCTCCGCAGCCCCCTTCTCGATGAGCGAAACGGTTTCGGCCGAGTAGCGGGTTCCGGGCTTTGACCCTGCGGAGTCAAAAAAAGACCTGCCCACGTGCTTGTGGGCAGGTCTTTTTCTCTTCCCGGAATCCGTTGTGGAGGGGCTATTCCTCGGCTTCGGTTTCCTCCTCCCGGACGAACCGGATGCTCAGCTCGTAGAGCAGGTAGAGCGGCAGGAAGACGACCATCAGTGTGAACGGGTCGCCCGATGGCGTGATGATCGCGGCCAGCACCAGCAGCACGACAATGGCGTGGCGCCGGTATCTGCGCAGGAACGATCGGGTCAGCAGCCCCAGTTTCGAGAGCAGCCAGGCCAGCAGCGGCAACTCGAAGACGATGCCCATGATGAAGATCATCATCAGGAAGTTACTCATGTAGGAGTTCAGCGAGATCTGGTTGACGATCATGCTGCTCAACTGATACTCCGTCAGGAAGCGGAACGTGAAGGGGAAGACGAGAAAGTATCCGACGAAGCAACCCAGGAAGAACATCCCCGTACCGAACAGAAACGCCAGGCCTACGCTTTTGCGTTCGTTGGCGAAGAGCGCCGGCTGCACGAAGTGCCAGATTTCGAAGACCAGGTAGGGAAACATCAGCACCACCGCAAACCAGAACGAGGTGGTGATGTGGGTCATGAATTGCGATGCCACGTTGATGTTGATGATCTCGACCGAGTAGCTGTCGTCGCTGAAGTCGGGGAAGAACGAACTGATCTCGCTCAGGTGCGACAACCATCGGTAAAGCGGGAACTCCGAGTTCGTCGGGGCCAGCACGAAGTGGTCGAACAGGTAGGGCATGAAGCAGAAACAGACGATCATGAATATGAACAGTACGCCAACCGCCCGCATCAATGCCCAGCGGAGGTTTTCGAGATGGCCCCAGAAGGTCATCATTTGCGGATCGTCTTTCTGGATGTCTTCCATAGACCGAATGGATTACGGGGTTCAAAGAGACATCCGGCTACCGCACGTAACCGGATGTCTCCGACGGGATTAAAACAATAGGTTTCAGTGTTGGTACGACTCCTTGACGAACGGTGCGTTCTGCAGGTAGTCGATACACTCGCCGACGCTGCGCAGGATGTCGTTGTAGCTCGACGCCTCGATCTCGACAATAATGTTCTCGACGCCGGCCGTTGCCGCATTGTTGAAGATGGCGTCATAGCCCACCATGCCGCTCTGGCCGATTTCCCGGCGGTCCTTGATGTGCAGCAGGCGGAAGCGGCCCGGATACTTGTTGAAGTAGTCGACCGGACTTGCCTGGCCCATGACGGCCCAGTAGACGTCCATTTCGAAGAAGACCTTGTCGGCATCGGTGTGCTCGATCATGTAGTCGTACATCACCTGATTCTCGATCTTGCGGAACTCTCCGGAGTGGTTGTGGTAGCCGAACTTCAGCCCGGCGGCATTGCAGCGTGCTCCGATCTCGTTGAAGTACCGGCAATAGGTCTCCAGGTCCTTCAGGTTGTCGATATGCCGCATCGACGGGGCCACGATGTACTCCATGCCGGCAGCCTTGTGGGCTGCGATGCAGGTGTCCCACCATGCGAGGGCGCGGGTGAAATCGCCCTTTGCCAGCTCCTCGTCCGAGAGGTCGGTCGTGCAGTGCGACGAAAGCACCTTGAGGCCTGCCGCCTCGGCATCCTTGCGGAACTGTTCGGGCGTCTGTCCGTAGATCTTTCCGTCGCTGTAGCTGGCGGTCTCGATCGAGGTGTAGCCCATGTCGGCCAACTGCCCGAGAACCGTGTTATAGTCCTGCTGGTTCTGCCCGAAACTGCCGATCAACTCGCGAACCGAGTAGAGCTGGATGCCGATCTCCTTGCGGGGCGCTTTCTCTGCCTCGGGGGATGATCCGCACGAGATCATCCCTCCGCCGGCGAGAAACAGACAGGTAACTGCCAAAAGTTCTTTTTTCATACGCTGAAAATCGAATTCTATCACAGACTATTCGAGTACCTTGACGCGGATGTTGCGGAACCAGACGTCGTCGCCGTGGTCCTGCATGCCGATGTAACCCTCGTGGTTCTCACCGCCGCAGTTGTTGAGCAGCTCGAAGGCCAGGGGCCACTTCTCCTCGCTGAACTTGCTCTTCTGGAGCATGTCGGTCCACTGCGGTGTCCAGAGGTGGTACTCCAGGACGTTGGCGTCGTTCTGCCCGTGAACCACCGTGCCCTTGTAGACCATGATCTTGGCCTTGTTCCACTCGCCGAAAGGTTTGGCGTTCTGCGGAACGGCTGGGATCATGTCGTAGAGCGATGCCGACTTGCGGTTGCCGTCGACGCCCAGCTTGGCGTCGGGATGGTTCTCGTTGTCGAGCACCTGGTATTCGGGGCACGAAATGTAGATCGGCTCGATGCGCTCGGCACCCTTGTCATCGGTCGTGGAGACCTCCTGACCCAGGTAGAAGATGCCCGAGTTGCCGCCCTTCGACACTTTCCACTCCATCTCGAGCTCGAAATTCTTGAACTTGTGGGCGAAGATCAGGTCGCCGCCTTCGTTGGTCTGGGCCTCACCGCCGCCCGAGCCGTTGAACTTGATGGCCCCGTTGTCGATCGTCCAGCGCGAAGGCACATGATCTTTGCCGTAGCCGCGCCACCCGTTGAAGGTCTTGCCGTCGAAAATCACGTAGTAACCGTCCTTGTCCTTCGGGAAGGAGGCCAGGTCGACCTGCTCCTTTTCGATAACCGTGTATGCGGGCACGGCTTTCGTCTCTGCCTCGGCGGTATCGGCTGTCTTGGCTTTCTTGCCGCTCTGTCCGCCGCAGGATACCAGGGCTGCGGTCAGTGCGACGCATGTCGAAAATAATACACTCTTTTTCATTGATTCGGTTTTTTATGGTTTGAGTTTTCTTGCGGATGCGGCTTAACGCGGCATGTCGGGCAGTTTCCAACCGTCGCGGTAGGTGTGCTTGATCAACTCCTGGGCGAACTGTTGGGCATTGACCGGATCGGTCCAGGTCTTGTTGAAGGTTGGGTGTCCGTCGGTGATGTTGAACCCGTCCTTGATGACCGTGCGGATCGTCGCGTCGTCGGGAATGTTCGTGAAGCGCATGTTTTCGCCGTCCCACTCCAGTTCGCGGTTGAGGCTCTGCAGACGTACGGCCAGCACGCCCATGACGACCATTTCGTTGAAAGGTCCAGCCTCGCTGAAGTCTGAGGCCGACGGGATACGGTCTTCGGGGTCCTCCTTGCAGGCACGTACCCAGTCCATCTGGTGAGACTCCTTGATCTCGCGCAGCACCTTCGGAGCTTCGGGAACGCGGCCCGATACCAGATAGGGGTTCACTCCGTAGCAGCCGCAGATCAGCGTGTCCTTCGTACCGTAGAAGATGACGCAGCCACCGGCATCGTTGAGGTCCTTGCCGGCGGGGAGCCCTGCGGGACGCTCCGGGAGCAGGCCACCGTCGTACCAGTGTACCTCGACCTCGGGCATGGCGACCTTCGGCATGTTGTCGCGGGCCGGGAAGACAAACTTCACGCGCTGGGCCGTCGGGGCCGACTCGGTGAGCAGCAGCGTCGAACTGCCCTGTACCTTGGTCGGGTAGCCGAGTTTCAGCGCCTTGAATACCGGGTGGAGGATGTGGCAGGCCATGTCACCCAGGGCCCCGGTACCGAAGTCCCACCATCCGCGGAAGTTCCACGGCGTGTAGATCGAGTTGTAGGGGCGCCATGCGGCCGGGCCGATGAAGGCATCCCAGTTCATCGTCTTGGGAACGCGCATGTCGTTCTCGGGACGGGTCAGGCCCTGCGGCCAGATGGGTCGGTCGGTGAAGGTCTCGACTTTGCGTACCTCGCCGATCTCGCCGTTCCAGATCCACTCGCAAACCTTGCGTACACCCTCGTCCGATGCACCCTGGTTACCCATCTGGGTGGCGACCTTGTACTTGGCGGCCAGTTTGGTCAGCAGGCGCGACTCGTACACCGAGTGGGTCAGTGGCTTCTCCACATAGACGTGTTTCCCGGCAGTCATGGCGTCGGCGGCGATGATTGCATGGGTGTGGTCGGCGGTGGCTACCATGACGGCATCGGCCGATTTGAGCAGCTCGTCGTACATCTTGCGGTAGTCGTTGTACTTCTTGGCGGCGGGGTAGCGCTTGAATACATGGTCGGCGTATTTCCAGTCCACGTCGCACAGACCGATGATGTTCTGGCTCTCGAGCCCGCGCAGTACGGCGGCTCCGCGGCCTCCGATGCCGACACCCAGGATGTTGAGTTTGTCGCTGGGGGCCGTGTACCCGAATTTCTTGCCCAGAACCGTGCTGGGAACAACCGCCAGACCGAGGGCGGCCGCAGCTCCTGCCTTCAGGAACTTCCTTCTTGACATTTCGTTTGCCATGGTAGTAGTTTTTAGATTTGGGAGTAGTGTGTTGTATGCCTGATTATTTGGCGTTTGGTTTCGTATCCTGGTCGGTACTCTCGATATCCCGCTCGATGTTGTTCATCCCGTCCTTGAAGCTGCGGACGCCCTTGCCGATGCCCTTCATCAGTTCGGGAATCTTCTTGCCTCCGAAAAGCAGCAGAACGATGAGAGCGATGATAATGATCTCGCCGGCTCCGAGGTTGCCGAAAAATAGGAAGTGGCTCATCTTGGTTCGTGTTTTAAGTGTTTATACGTTTTTGAATACTCTTCAAAGATACGAATTTGTTGCGGATTGTCATCATTTCCGCCCCGGGGATTCACTTTTTTTCAACTTTTTTTAATGGCTTGGGCATCAAGGCTCCGGAGGTTGCCGCTGTCGCCTTTTCTGCCGGCGTGTCAGGCGCGTTTACGCAGTAGCCCGTACCCGTTTTTCATGGTCCGTCTCCGCTCCCGGATCGCTTCCAGCTCTTCCAGAGTCCCGATGGCCGGGAGGTCGTGACGGCGGGCATCGTCGAGGAATCGCCAGGCATATTCCGATGCAATGGCGGCATCGCGGAAGGTCGGGAGTGCCGGATGGCGAAGTCCCGTTTCGAGCGATTGCGCGAAACGCTGGCACAATGCGTCGATGTTTTTTCCGCCGTAGGGTTGTTCGATGCGGTGGGTCTGCGTGACGCCGTGCAACTCCACGACCGCCGTTTTGAAGTCGTGGGTCATTCGGGCGATTCCTTTCGTCCCGATTATATCTATATAGGAGTTGTGCGTCTGTTTCTCGGCCAGCTGTCCATAGACATGCCCCTGAGTGATGTCGAACACCACGCCGTTTTCGAAGGTGCCGTGGCACTGAAGCCACCAGGGGTCCTTATAGCTCCACATACGTACTGCCTGGGCGTTCCAACTCTTGAATTCCGATCCGGCGTACCAGCGAGCGATGTCGACGTAGTGCATGCCGCAGTCGTGGAAAGCCGGCCCTTCGTATTCGTGCCCTTCCCCGGGGGCCAGTCCCGGGGTCATGTGGCAGACGCGGATGATCGCCAGTTCCCCGATTTCGCCCTGGTCGATGAACTCCTTGATGGCTTTATGGTACCAGGAATTGCGCAGGTAGAGGTTGACTGTCGAGAGTAGGGGTGTCTTCTCTGCCATCTCCACGACCTTCCATTCATTTTCCATTTTGTCGGCGATGGGTTTTTCGGCGATGACATGCTTCCCTGAGGCGAATGCTCGTTCAATCTGATCCATCCGGGAGTCTGCCAGGGCGAAAAGTCCGACGACCTGAACGTCGGGATCGTTGAAAACCACCCGGTCGTCGGAGACAACCTTCGTCTCCGGGGCCATTTTCCGGGCATATTCGCGGGCTTCATCCGAGGTGTCGCAAATGTAGGCGATCTCCCACTTCCCGCTCTTTCGCATCTGCTCGAGGTAGAAGCCGCCCATTCTGCCGAATCCGATCAGTCCTACTTTTATAGGATTCATTTTGTTGGTGCAGTTAGATGGTTCAAGGTTCGTAGCATGGGGTCGAATGCGCCTACGACACATCCGACCGGTCTCTTCCTTACAAAGATAAGAGGAAAAGCGAAATGTTTGATTTTTTGTAGCCCAAAAAGTAGTGGTTATTTTATATCAAAATCTTGTTAATCAGTAGTATGATATAAAATAATGTAGCTTAAAATGTAGATGGTTTGGAACCGTTTATCCTTCGGAATGGCGGTTGGAGCCGATTTTCATCACCATCTTCTCGAATGTCTCGCGCGAGACGGATGCCTTGTTGCGGATTTTCGTGCGGTAGTTGTAGACCGTCGAGAGCGAGCAACGCAGGAACGATGCGATCTTTACGCTGTCGGTGATTCCCAGGCGCAGCAGCGCATAGATGCGCAACTCCTTATTCAGCAGATTCTTCGAACGGAGCTTGATGCGCTCGTCTTCGTTGAGCAGGGCGTTGAAATCCTCGACGAACGACGGGTAGAGGTTCAGAAAGATGGCATCGAAATTCTTGTACAGTTCACCCTGCTCGGTTTCGAGCATCGAGGTCGATTTGAGCTGCCGGTATAGCAGGTCGTATTTCTGGTCCTGAGCCAGCTTCTTGAGCCTTTTGCGGTAGTCGTCCATCTTGTCGATATACATCGAGCATAGGTCGAAAAAGCGGGCGATATACTGCATCTTGATGGTGTTGGCCTCGGAGAGCTGTTCGTTTTTTTCCGCCAGTTCGTCGTTAAGCCGGGCAAGCTCCCCGTTGATGCGCGACAGCTCCTCCTTGACTCGGTAGAGTTTGCGCATCTGCCGGAAAACGAAGGCGAACAGCAGGACCAGCACGGCCGAGAGAATGCTGATGAGTGCCAGGTAGTATTGCAGTTTGTTTTTGCTCTTGACCTCCTTGGCCTGGTGCGAGGCCGAGATGATCGAGTAGAGTTCCGACATTTGGGCCGTGCGGAACTGTACCTTGCTGAAAAGCGCATCCTCGATGGCGGCCTGCGAGTATTTGAAGGCCTGGGCCAGGTTCCCGTCGTTGTAGAACAGGACGGCCAACGCCTGGAACGAGGCGTTCTCCTTGATCGAAAGCCGGACGTCGGTCAACGCCGACAGCAGATAATATTTCCGGGCGTTTGATTCGTCGCCGCACTCGTAATAGAAGTTTCCGAGCATGTAGGCCGCTTCGGCATGGTGCGAGTCCTCGGGGGGTATTTCGTTGAACAGGCGCAACAGGGCCTTTTCGACCGAGTCGGCCGGCATATATTCGGAGTAGCGACCTGCGGCAGCCAGCCGGTAGCGGAGCGTGTGCGTCTGCCCGGCCAACAACATCGAATCGGTGTATTGCTGTGCAACGAGATTGTAGCCCGACTTGTCGGTCAATGCGGCGTAGTGCTGGTAGAATTGCGAGCATGCCCGGTAGTATATGTGGCGCAGCGTCCCGGGGAGCGTCGCTGGATCGATCGATTCCAAAATGGTGCGAGCCTCGATGCTCATCCCTGAGGACGAGTAAAGACGGGCGAGTCGCAGTTCGGATTCGATGATGTATTGTTGGTTGTCGAGCTGACGGCCGAGTGTAACGTTGCGTTCGATGTAACGTATGGCCGAGTCGAGACGATATTTCTTGAATTCCCGGTAGAGTTCGGTGTTGATGTCGTATTCCTGGTGTGGGGTAATTTCTGGGATGGCCCGCATTCGTCGTAATTCGTTGATGCGAGCCTCTTTTCGGGCGTCATAGTCAGACTTGTCGGCCAAAGCGCGGTCGAGCGATTCGGAGAGTGTGCGAACTTCGTCCTGCCGGCACGCTACGGACGACAATGCCCCTGCCAACAGCAGCAGGGCACATACGGCGGTATGAAGGTGGTGCAGGGCCATGGTGGGTCTTGGGAATTGCCTCAAAGATACAAAAAACCGCTGAAATCCGCTCTGTCCGGATCGGAAAGCCTCCGTTTTCTTGAGTTCGGCCCCGTACGCCGGGGTCCAGGGACCCTTCCGGGTCTGTTCGCCGCGGAGACTGGCACGCAAATTGCCTCTGCTCTGAGAAATCTTTTATTTACGCTATGGATAAAATTTCTTCTTTGATCGAACACTCGAAACAGGCAGTTCGCCGTTGGTGGCTTCTGCTGATCGTCGGCATCGCGCTGTTTGTCGTCGGCATCCTGGTTTTTGTCTACCCGGCCAAAAGCTACCTCGATTTGTCGGTGCTTTTCGGGTGGCTGATTCTTTTTTCCGGGGTCATGGAGGTTGTTCTCTCCGCAAGCAGCCGTCACTTCGTGACCGGCCGCGGATGGATGCTTGCCGGGGGAATCATCGAGATTGTCCTCGGAGCCATTCTGATCTTCAATGTGGCGCTGTCTGCCGTTACGTTGCCGATTTTTCTCGGCTTCTGGCTGCTCATGCGCGGATTCAGTACCATCGGTCTGGCCAGCGACATGCATCTGCTCGGCATCCGCGGTTCGGGATGGACCGTTCTGACGGGCGTCCTGTTGTTGATCTGTGCTTTGTGGATGCTTTTCCAACCGCTCGTGTTCGGAACGACGGCCGTGGTTGTCTGGGTCGGACTTTCGCTGCTCTTTGCCGGCATTTCGACGCTGTCGCTGTCGTTGCAGCTCCGTTCGGCGCACCGCCTTGCCGAGGTGCATAAACGGTAGTATTCCGGATGCCTCTTTAGGGAAGGGTTCCTTATCTTTCGGTTTCGGTTTCGGGGTCGGATCGGGCGCCTGGCGCGTCCCGGTCCGGCTCCCTCGGTTTTGCAGGGGTCGGCAAGGCCGGAAACGAAAAAAATGAGGACGCCTTCCGGCGCCCTCTCCCATCAAAAATTAACCCTTAAATATCTCCTTTTCGGAAGATTTCCGAGAGGTAATGATGCAGATAACAGAGATCCGCATCGCCTTGTATTACCTCCCGCATCATCAGATCCTCGTCGTCGGAGATGCCTTCGTTTGAAACATCGTTTTTGTCAATATCCTCCATAGGCTGTCGTTTTCCGGTTGCAATAATATAACGCCGACGCATGGAGAATATTGTGCAGCGGTCAGCACAGAACGATGTTTTTTTCCTTGATCATTCGCCGCAGGTTGATCAGTGCATAGCGCATGCGCCCAAGGGCCGTATTGATACTCACGTCGGTTTGCTCGGCGATGTCCTTGAAACTCAGACCGGCGAAATAGCGCATTATTACCACTTCGCGTTGTTCGGGGGGGAGCAGTTCGACCAATGCCCGGACATCCTGCTCGATCTGATCGCTGACCATCGCATCCTCAATCGTGCGTTCCGAGAGGCGTAATGTGCCGAGCACGTCGTATCCTGCATCGGTTTCGCTGACGGTTTTGTCCTGTCGCTGGGCGCGGAAATAGTCGATAACTTGATTGTGCGCGATACGGAGAACCCACGACAGAAACTTGCCGTTATCGGTATAACGGCCTTCGTCGATCACGCGTACGGCTTTGATGAATGTCTCCTGGAAAATATCTTCGGCCACATCATGGTCTTTGACCATCATGTTGATATAGTCGCGCACACGGCGGCTGTGGCGGTCGATCAGGCTGGATATGGCACTTCTGTCACCGGAAAGGTACTGGCTGAGCAGATGCTGGTCGCTCAATACTTGTACGTTCATACTCTTTATTACGTGTTAATTACAAAGAGTACAATCTGTTCCGATAGGCAAACTGTTTAAATGTCACTAATCCGTTGTTCTGCCGAATGCTCCGGAAAAAAGGGCCTTTTCAGGGGTTCGGGAAGGCAAGGTAGGAACTTTTCCTTGAAAAAACAAATTTTTTCGCCGAACCGGCCATTTTTCGGGGCGAACCGACTGTGCTTGGAGAATGGCAAATCTCATGCCAAGGCTACACTGTCGCCTCTTTTCTGCCTGTATGCGTTATTTTCCCGTCCTTATGCGGCGGAAGGTTTCTTGACCGGTTCGACATGGATGGCGATCATGGTCTCCTGCCCGAAGCGAGCGCGGAGCCGCCGTTCGATGTCGACGGTCAGCTCGTGCGAGTGGGCTACGGTGAGTGCTCCATCGACACGTACGTGCACCTCGATGGCGATGGCTGCGCCGATGCGGCGCGTGCGGAGGTTGTGGGGCTCGCGTACCTCGGGGTTGGACGTAACGATCTGCAGAATCTCCTGTTCGGTTTCGGCCGGCAACGAGGCTTCGAGCAGTTCGCCCAGCCCTGTGCGGAAGAGGTCGTAGGCCACCTTGAGGATGAAGATTCCCACGACAAGCGCCGCAATCGGGTCGGCAATCCTCCATTTCTGCCCCAGGAAATAGGCGCAGCCGATGCCCACCAGCGTGCCGAGCGACGAGAGGGCGTCGCTGCGGTGGTGCCATGCGTTGGCAATGACGCTCGGGCTGTTGACCGCGCGCCCCACGCGCACGGTGTAGCGGTACAACACCTCCTTGACCACGATCGAGACGAGCGCCGCCACGAAGGCGATCAGTCCGGGACGTTCCAGTTCGCCTCCTCTGAATACGAAATGGATGTCGTCGATGCTTTTTATCCAGATGCCCGCCCCGACGACTCCCAACGCGAGGCTGATGATGATCGTGGCGAGGGTCTCGTATTTGCCGTGCCCGTAGTCGTGGTCGTCATCCTTGGGCTTAGACGAAATACGCGCGAAGGCGATCACTACCACGTCGGTGGCCAGGTCCGAAAACGAATGGACGGCATCGGCCACCATGGCACCGCTTCGTCCGACGATGCCGGCGACGAGTTTGAGCAACGACAGCACGAGGTTCACGATCGACCCCGCGATGGTTATGCGGTAGATTTTGCCTTTGCGGATTTCCGATTCGCTCGACATGCGTATGGCTGTTTAGTTTTGATCAGGAGTCAAATATACGAAAAAAACCGATCCCTGGACTCCAAGCGGGGAGTATGGATTCGTTGCCAATTCCGTCCGCGACGGCTTTGAAAAAAAGGACGGCAACCCGGTCGGCCGCCGTCCCAAAGATCGTTTCGGCCCGGACTCTAATAGCTGCGGGCGAAGAGCACGCGGCGGTGCGACGGGCGTCCCGAGAAGACGCATTTGCCCTCCTCTTCGGGGGCGTCGAACGGGATGCAGCGGATCGTGGCCTTCGTGGCGTCCTTGATGGCCACCTCGGTCTCCACGGTACCGTCCCAGTGGGCCAGCACGAAGCCTCCCTTGGTGTCGAGCACCTCCTTGAACTCCTCCCACGTATCCACTTTGGTGATCATCGAGTCGCGGAAGGCGATTGCCTTGCGGAAGATGTTTTCCTGAATCTCGGCCATTAATCCTTCGATACGGTCAACAAGTCCCTCCTGCGGCACGGTCTCCTTCTCGATCGTGTCGCGGCGGACGAGCTCGATCGTGCCGTTCTCCATGTCGCGCGGGCCCATGGCCAGACGTACCGGAACACCCTTCAACTCGTATTCGGCGAACTTGAAGCCCGAGCGGACGTTGTCGCGGTCGTCGATCTTCACCGAGATG
Organism: Candidatus Alistipes intestinipullorum; assembly: GCA_019113885.1. Lineage (GTDB taxonomy): Bacteria > Bacteroidota > Bacteroidia > Bacteroidales > Rikenellaceae > Alistipes > Alistipes intestinipullorum. Next base: position 22,633 of record DXGO01000057.1, read on the forward strand.
CCTTTGGCCTTCAGCCCCTCGGCAATGGCCTCGAAGCGGCGACGGATCTCGACGAGCTGCTCCTCGCCCTTGTAGATGGGCACCATGACCACCTGGATCGGCGCGAGTTTCGGCGGCAGCACGAGTCCGTTGTTGTCCGAGTGCGCCATGATGAGCGCGCCCATCAGGCGGGTCGAAACGCCCCACGACGTGGCCCATACGTATTCGAGCTTGCCCTCCTTGTTGACGTACTGCACGTCGAAGGCCTTGGCGAAGTTCTGTCCGAGGAAGTGCGACGTACCGCTTTGCAGCGCCTTGCCGTCCTGCATCAGCGCCTCGATCGTCAACGTGTCCTCGGCGCCGGCGAAACGCTCGTTGGGCGACTTGTGGCCCACGATCACCGGGAGCGACATCCACTCTTGGGCGAAACGCTCATAGACGCGGATCATGCGCTCGGCCTCCTCTACGGCCTCCTCGCGTGTGGCATGGGCGGTATGTCCCTCCTGCCAAAGGAACTCTGCGGTGCGCAGGAAGAGGCGCGTGCGCATCTCCCAGCGCACGACGTTGGCCCACTGGTTGCAGAGGATCGGCAGGTCGCGGTACGACTGGATCCAGTTTTTGTAGGTGTTCCAGATGATCGTCTCCGATGTCGGGCGTACGATGAGCTCCTCCTCGAGTTTGGCGTCGGGGTCTACGACCACGCCCTTGCCTTCGGGGTCGTTCTTCAACCGGTAGTGGGTCACCACGGCGCACTCCTTGGCGAATCCCTCGACGTGGTGCGCCTCCTTCGAGAAGAACGACTTCGGGATGAAGAGCGGGAAGTAGGCGTTCTGGTGTCCGGTCTCCTTGAACATCCGGTCCAGGGCGTCGTGCATCTTCTCCCAGATGGCGTAGCCGTAGGGTTTGATGACCATGCATCCGCGAACGGCGGAATTCTCCGCCAGCCCGGCTTTGACCACCAGGTCGTTGTACCATTGCGAGTAGTTTTCGTCCGACTTGGTGAGGTCTTTGAGTTCCTTTGCCATAGGTATTGATGAGTTTGCTTGTTTTTGCATTCGTTTCGGAGTGCAAATATAGTAAAAAAATAAGGGTTCGCCGCACGGACGAACCCTTATTATTGCATTTGCGGCGGATCAGAACCGGAAACCGAGGGTCAGGGCCACGTTGTGGCGCGTGAAGGTGGTGTTGTAGCGGGCGCTTTCTGCCAGTCCTTCGCTGTCCTTCACATAGAAGAGGTAGTAGTCGGTGCTCTTCGACGAGAGATATTGGTAGGCCACGTCGAGCACTACGCCCCGGGCGATCGAGAAGCCCACGCCGGCCCCGTAGTAGGTGGTCTCCTTGATAACCGGCGAGGAGAAGACTACGTTGTCGTCCTTGAAGGCCGATCCGCTGTACCCGAATCCGGCGCGCAGCGCCAGTACCGGCAGCGGCTTGAACTCCGCACCGACACGCAGGATGCTCGAACCCTTGAGGTTGTCGCGGAAGGTGTCGTCGTACGCCGTCCGGAATTCATAGCCTATCGGGTTGTCCTTCATGCGGATGCCGTTGTACCAGTCGCGCTCGTAGTCGACCGAGACCAGCGCCCGGTCGCCCAGCGAGTAGGAGACTCCCAGCAACAGGCGCGTCGGCGAGACGAACGACCAGCTGTTCGGGCCGTCGTCGATGATCAGCGGCGAGGTCATGTTCCCGTCCCCGGCCGTGGAGATGAATCCCTGGCTGTCGGGTGTCACGTTGGGGTCGGAGTCGTTGTTGGCGTAGGCCAGGCCCGCTGCGGCGCTCTGGAACTTGTAGTCGAGCGTATAGTAGGTCGGGGTGTGGATGGCGGCGCCGATGCGCAGGTTCGCGAAGGGCCGGTAGACGATACCCGCCTTGAAGTTGATGCCCGTGCCGTTGATGGACACGTCCTGGTTGAGTTTCCACCACAGCAGCTGGTAGTCGAGGCCCGACTGCCCGTGCCCGTCGGCCGCCGTTCCCGTGCCGTCGTCATAGAAGAACTCTTCGGCGTAGTCGATGTATTTGTGCTGGTAGACGCTTTGGATGCCCAAAGTGGCTCCGATGTAGAACTTGTTGTTGATGTTCATGCCCAGCGAAATGTCGTATTCGCCAATCGAGCCTCGGCTGCGCATTGTCGTGAAGTGGGCGATGTCGGCGTTGTTGCCCACCCAGGTGGGCGTCCAGGTCGAAGGATCCGATGCGTCGGTCTGGTCGATGAGGAAACCGCGGTAGGCCAGTGCCGCATTGAAGAGGTCCGCCGGGATGCGGTCCCAGTTCCAGTTCCCCGCGCCGTTGTTGGTGTAGAAGTCGTTTTTCGACACTCCGGCCCAGTTCAGCTGGCGGGCGTAGGCGTCGCCGATGGTCGCCGCCTGTCCCCAGCGTTGGTACGAATAGTCGTAGTTGAGGTCGGCGATGCGGTTGTACCCGAATCCGAAGTTGATGCTTACCACCTTGCCCGAACCTTCGTAGATATTGGCTACGCCGCCAACGTTGGCCATGGCGAAGCGGTCGCGTTTGTTACGCCCATAGGGATCGGCGTTCGACTCGCCGCGCATGAACGACATCATCGGAGTGATCGACAGGTCGTTGTGGCGGTACATACCCAGTCCGGCGGGGTTGATCGACATTGACGAGAGGTCGGCACCGAGTGAGGTGAAGGCTCCGGCCATGGCCATGGCGCGGGCCGTTCCGAAGTTGAACTGTGTCTGTGACAGTTCGAAGAGGTCCGAGGGCGCCAGCATGTCCTTGCCCATGATCAGGCCGCCCGATTCCTGGGCCGAGGCCGCCGAGGCTGTGGCGACGGCGGCCAATATGATGATCCAACGTTTCATAATTTTCATTCAGAGTTTAGTTTGCCGGATGTCAACGGCCGCCGGCATTGCGCGAACTGCCTCCCGAAGGCCGGGTACCGGAGCCGCCGCCTCGTGACCCGCCGAACGAAGACGAGCTGCTGCCGCGGTTGAACGACGAACTGTTGCCCCGGTTGAAACTGTTGCTTCCGGTGTTGTTGCGGTTGTTGTCCCAGATGCTGTTGTTGCTGTTGTTGCGGTACGAGCGGCTTCCGGAGTTTCCGCTGTTGTTGTAGAAGGTGTTGTTGTCGCGGATCCCGAAGTAGCTCCGGCGTCCGGAGTTGCCGCGCGAAGGCGAGCCGTCCGACGGGGCGTTCATATAGCGCGTCCCCGACCGGTAGTGGGTTCCCGAAGGTGAACGGTAGGGATCGGGACGGCGCACAAGGTTCGAATAGCGCGGGCGTGCCGGGCCGGGAGCCCCCCAATGGGGATGGCCGTGCCATCCGGGGCCTCCGTACCAACCGGGACCCCATCCCCAGTTCCAACTCCAACTCCATCCCCAGTTCCAGCTCCAGTTCCATGCCCACCAGGGGTTATACCACGAGCTGTAATACCAGGGGTTGTACCATGTGCTCCAACTCCATCCCCATCCCCAGTTCCAGGGGCGGGTCCAGCCGTAGTACCAGGGGGCGGCGCAGATCACCGTGCCGCCCCAGGTTCCGAACATCGAGGTGATGTACTTGGGTTCGACCCAAATCTGGTCTCCGGAGATCACGATGTTGTAGAAGGCCGGGTCGTAGGCCGAGACATAGTTGAATTCCGAGCTGTAGCGGGCGTTGATGTAGCTCGACGGCATGCGGTAGGTGGGTGATTCGAAGCCGCGCAGACGGCGGGCATAGGCGCTTTCGTAGTCGTCGGCCAGCACGGCGTCGTAGGGGTTGACGTCGGCCTTGTACTCGTAGTAGCGGTTTTCGGAGGCTGCCGCCTCGGCTTCGGCGATCAAGGCTTCCCATTCGGCCTTGCGGGCTTCGGCTTCGGCCTTGCGGGCTTCGGCCTCGGCCTGTTTTTCGAGCGCGATCTGTCTCCGGTCATGCGTGGCGTAAAGGTCGTCCGAGGCGTAGCTCGCCGAGGCGAAGTAGGCCGAGGAGCAGGCGCTGAGGCTGCCTGCCAGGACGACGGTTCCGAGTATAAGATGGATCTTTTTCATGATGCACTCACTTTAGGTGTCTGTGTCAATAAAACGAAAATCGTACCTATTTTAGTATGATTCTACCATATAAATGGACATGCGCGGAGAATACTGCATCCATGTCCCCAAACAAATATACGAATAATTCGCCACAGAGCGGCAATGGAGGGGGTCAATCTGTATTTTTTTCATTCGGAAGTCGATTTTTTTGCTTCGGAGTGTGCAAAAATAAAAATTATGTCTATATTTGCAGTCCCAAAACGATGCTTTTGGACGTTGCGCGAGGCGCCGGGACACGACAGGAGGCCGATGCGCAGCAGCGATACACGGAGAGATGCCGGAGTGGTCGATCGGGCCGCACTCGAAATGCGGTGTACGGGTAACTGTACCGGGGGTTCGAATCCCTCTCTCTCCGCAATAAAGGCTGAATATCAGTAAATTACAAATCTTACACCCAGATTTACACCCAAAATGTGAGTTTGGGTGTTTTCTTTTTCTGCTCTAAAACCACACTTTATTTTGAGTAAATCGGATGTGGTTAATTCCAAAATATCACCGTAAACAATGTTTGCAAAATA
>DXGO01000058.1 GCA_019113885.1 Candidatus Alistipes intestinipullorum
TTAGATTGTTATGATGAAATTTTACCCCTGCAGTTAAATTTTCGATACAATTTCCGTCAGGGAATCCGATTGAGAGAGTCCCATGTTCTTCCTCAACCGGTATCGTGCGGATTCGGCGCTGCTGATTTCAATGTTCATCAGGGCCGCGATCTCTTTTGTGCTCATCCCGAGTTTTACGTAGGCGCAGATTTTTATGTCGTTATTCGTCAGGTTGGGGTATTGAGCCCGCAACCTGTCGAAGAAACCGTCGAAAATGCCGTTGAAATAGAGCTCGAAGGTTTTCCAGGTCCCATTGTCCCGCTTGTATTTCTCTATGCAATGCCTGACCGGCTTCAATGCATTCTTATTGGACGGGTCCGTTACGGACTGGAGCTGATCGAGTATGTCGTTCAACATGTTGTTTACCGTAATGTCGTTGAGGGCAAGCATAGAGAGTTTTTTGTCCCGTTCCCTGAGTTCCAGCGACAGCATTTCGTTCTGATGCAGGAAATGCTCTTTTTCGATCAGCTCCCTTTGCCGCGTTTCGTACCTTGATTTGAGCCGTTTCATCCGCGATTTGTAGAGGCGTCTCCCGGCGTACGTAATGCCGATGAAGACGGCCAACAGCAGCATGATAAACCACCATTCCGAGGTAAAATGTTTTTTTACCGAGAATTTCAATGTTTTCAGGACCTTCCCTCCGCAGCCTATTTCCAATAGGTGGATGCCGCTTTCGATATATTTGATGACGATCGGCCCGTTAACGGGATTCCATTTGCCCTTGTCGATCCTGTAGTCCAGGCTGGAATGGGGCGCCGAGGATACGGTAAAAACCATGTCCGACACCGAAAACGGGAAAATCAGTTCTTCGTCGAGCGCAGCATGGAGCTGCTGTCCCCGGGTTTCATAAGTTACCTCGTTGAGGTACACCTTGGGAGCTGTCTCCAGGTTCTTGTTCTTGATGGAGACCAACCCGAGGGTCTCCGAGAATCCGCATACGGCAGCCGTGTCGCCGAGCATCTGAATCCGCCTGAATCTCTTCGGCAGCTGCTCGAACTCCGAGGACCGGAAGATATCCCTGGCAATACGTACCTCTTTCCCCGACCGGACGAGCATGTCGACCGTATTTCCCGCATAGTTGAAGAAGGAATTCCCCTGCTGGAAAATATTCAGTTCCCGGGTACCGAAGCGGGAAAAAAGATCGGTGTAGTATTCGTTCAATACCAACGAGTCGAGATGCGGCATGTATGTGTAACACTCGCAGCCGGTGGTGAACACGATCTCTCCGTCGATGCGGAAGGCTCGTACGATATTGTTGGTGTCTTTGCCGACGGCATATTCTCGGCTCTCCTTGATCCGGGTGAGTTCCGAGTCGGGAGCAAGCCTTCTGGCCTTTCCTCGCAACCATTCCACCCAGATATATCCGTATTTGTCGAACAGAACGGAGTTGTCGGGATTGGAATAATTCTCCAATCTGTTTCTGATGGAGATTTCCCCGTCTTGGCCTTCGCTCAGAAGCATCAGTCCGAATCTGTCCGATGCGCAAAAAATATCTTTTTTCCCGGGAACGGGGATTGCTTTCCAGACGTATGGGGATATGATCTCATAGGAGTCGTCCGCTTTCAGGAAATACAGCCCTTTGTCGGCAATTACGGCCAATGTCTTTTTCAACGGTATCAGGTCCCAGATTTGTCCTTGCGTATTGGGCAATATCTGCGGTATGCGGTCGGGGCCAATACGGTAAAGGCCTTTGTTTGTGCCGAGGTACAGGTCCCCGTTCCAAAATGCCGAGGCATAGATATTGCCGATTCGTTCGGATGCGGAAGAGAAGAATCTGGCAGATTCATTGCTCCATATCCATGCTGCGCCTCCATCCAAACCCAGGATGATGTTCCCGTAGTCATCTTCGTCGAGACTCAGGACTGTGGTATAACTTAATCCGTCTCCGGAGGTAAACTTTTCCTGTACGGTTCCTTCTCCGTCGGTGATGTATGCGCCATCGAGGACCGTGCCGACAACATAACCTCCGGATGGCCTTTTGCATGCGGAAAAGACCCGCAATTTGGAGAAAAAGCGGCTTGCCTGCGGATAGACGGGTTCGGCGTGATCCGAGCCGGGGGTGATTTTGAAGAAGCCCGACATCTCGGTCAGCAACGTGATCGTCCCGTCGTCGGACTCTTCCAGGAATACGATCCGGTCGCTCGGAACTGTGGCAATGCTGGAAAGACGGTGCCCGTCGATCGCATGGATGGCGTTGTCTATCTGGACATAGGTTTTCTCCTCCACGGGGAAGGCGTATCCTATTCTGCCTGTTGCAATAAGTTCGAGTTCTCCGGAGTCGTAAAAGTACAGCGCCTCATGTGTTTGCAAATAGAAGCAGCCGTTCCCCGACGGGATGATTCTCCAGAATATTTTGTTCATCGAGAAATCGTCGTTGGCATACAGACGGTGGTATTCGAGACTCCCGTATCTGTTTGTTTGCCAGAATCCGAAGAAGTTGTCTCCCGTACAATACAGTCGTTCCGTCGTGTCATCCCAAAAAAGATATCTTATAACGGCCTCGTCGTCGGTCGAATAGGCTTTCCACGCATATCCGTTCCACACGCAGAGGGACATTCCGGCTGCCATATAGATGCAGTCCCTGTTATCGTTGGTGATGCTCCATATCTGGGAATCCCCGCCGTATTCGTGAGGTCGGACGTTCCATATGCGGCGGCTGAAGCAATGGTCGGCAGCTCCCCCGTACCCACAGTGCGGCCAAACTATGCATAGGAGCAAAAATAGCAGGCGTGACGGCAAGGATAAACCCATGGGAACTGTGATTTGTGGTTTCGGTGTATGTACAAATATAATTATTTCTTCCAAAATACGGCCTCATTTTTATAGAATTGTTCCCGATGGGCCTGCTCGTGCCGGGGGGCAGTATTCCTGCAGGCGGTGAGGTCTGGGGAACCTGGGTTGTCCGGGGCCTGAACTTGCCGACCTGAGAACCTTCGGGCTCAGGATTGGTTGGTTAACCTTTTTCGAGAGTTTTATTTCCGGGCGACCTGCCCAAGGTTTTCGATCATGTAATGGATGGCGGTCGATGCCCGTTCATGGCCCTTCCTCCCGGGTGGAACCTCTCGGGATGGCCAGCGCCCGCTTACTCCTCTTCGCCCTGCGGGGTCGTCGATTTCGGCGGGGTGCCTCCGATCCCGAAGCGGCGGCGGTATTCGTTGGGCGGCATACGCAGATGACGGCGGAAGAGATTCGAGAAGTAGGAGGTGTCTCCGCAGTTGAGCCGGAAGGCAATTTCCTTGATACTCAGCGAGGTGCCGGAGAGCAGACGACATGCCTCCTGCAGGCGGAGCTTTTGCATGTACTGCGCCGGGGAGATGCCCGTGTAGTCGCGGAACATTTTGCGAAACCAGGAATAGCTCATGTTTACCCGACGGGCCACCTCCTCGGGCGAGATTTCCGAGAGAAACTCTTCGCGCATGATCCGCCGGGCACGGTCGATCCGTCCGACGGCATCCATCGATACGAACTGCCGGTTGGCGTGGTAGTACATGATCATTCCCAACAGCAGGTTGGCTATGCCGGCCAGGTATTGCTGGTAGGAGGGGCGCTCGTTCTCGGCGACCTCCATGGCTCTGTTGTAGAGGGCCGTGACCTCCTCGCGGACGCCGATGCGGACGATCTCGAGGTTCTCGTCGACAAAGTCATTGCGAAACCGGGTGTCGATGTTCGGGCCCCGGAATCCGATCCAGTACTCGTGCCAGCCCGTTTCGCGGTCGGGCATGTAGCTGTGCCACTGGCCGGGTCGCAGCAGGATCATGTCTCCGGCGCCGATTTCGGTGCCTTCGCGCGAGCGGCCGTAGAAGATGCCCCGTCCGGCGGTGATGTAAAGCAGTTGGTAACTCTCCAACACCCGGCCTTTCCCAACGTCAAAATAGAAACCCGACGGGTGCCCGACACGTGGGGGATAGACTTCGTACCCCGGGGGTACGGTCTGGCTGCCGACCGTGTCGACAGTGATGCCCCACATTTGATCCCTTTCGCTGCTGATTAGGTATTTATGGCTGCTTGCCGCTTTCATGCCGTCTCTCTGGACCGGGATTCTTTCCGCCTCCGTAACAAATATAGGAGAAAAGTATTCCTTTTGCAACGATCCCTTAGGTCAAAGATCAAAAATCACAACATATCCGTCATATCACAACGTCGGAATGGTGAAAAAAACGCTTCTTTTGTACAAACCGAAACGATAAACCGCCCATGAGTCCCAAACATTTTATCGCGTTCGACCTGGGAGCCACCAGCGGCCGGACGATCCTCGGCACGCTGCGCGACGGGGAACTTGCCCTCAAGGAGCTGACCCGCTTCCCGAATGCCCCGCTCCGGCTGAACGGACATTGGTACTGGAATATCTATTCGCTCTACGAACGCCTCTGCGAAGGGCTTCGGGCAGCAGCCCGCGAGCAGGTCACGATCTCGTCGGTCGGCATCGACACCTGGGGCGTGGACTTCGCCTTCGTAGGGCGCGACGGCTCCCTTCTGGGGCTTCCCCATGCCTATCGCGATCCCCACACCGACGGGATTCCCGAGGCCTATTTCTCCGAGGTGCTCTCCCGCGAGAAGGTCTACGCCGCGACGGGCATCCAGATCATGCCCTTCAACTCGCTCTACCAGCTCTATGCCCTGCGGCGCGGAGATTCTTCGCCGCTGGCCGCCGCCCACCGGTTGCTCTTCATGCCTGACGCGCTGTCGTATCTGCTTACCGGCGAAATGGTTACCGAATACACCATCGCCTCGACCTCGCAACTGCTGAACCCTCATACGAAACGTATTGAAGGGCGGTTGCTGGAGGGTATGGGACTCTCTCCGGAACTGTTCCCGCCCGTGGTGATGCCCGGACATCGGATCGGGACATTGCACCCCGCGCTGGCCGCCGAGTGCGGCCTGCCGGAACTGCCCGTCATCGCCGTGGCGGGACACGATACGGCGTCGGCCGTGGCGGCAGTCCCCGCCTCGGATGAACATTTCGCCTACCTTTCGTCGGGAACCTGGTCGCTCATGGGCATCGAACTCCCCGATCCGGTGATCGACGAGCGGACCTTCGCCTGCAACTTCACCAACGAAGGGGGCGTGGAGGGTACGACGCGCCTGCTGAAAAACATCTCGGGAATGTGGCTTCTGGAGCAATGCCTCAGCCGCTGGAAGGCCGAGGGGCGCGACTATACCTATCCGGAGGTCGTGCGGATGGCTTCGGAGGCCGAACCTTTCCGTGCGATGATCGATCCGGACGATCCGTCGTTCGTCGCGCCGGACGACATGCCTGCGGCCATCCGGGCCTATTGCGAACGTACCGGACAACGGCCGCCCGCCGATGACCCGGCCATGATCCGGGCGATCTTCGAGAGCCTGGCACTCAAATACCGGCAGGTCCTCGACCGGCTCCGGCAGTTGGCACCCTTCCGGATCGACCGGCTGCATGTCATCGGAGGGGGATCGAAGAATGCCCTGCTGAATCGGTTCACGGCCGACTCGATCGGCATTCCCGTCGTGGCGGGGCCTTCGGAAGCCACGGCCGTGGGCAACATCATGCTTCAGGCCCGGGCCGCGGGGTGCGTGGCGACCCTGCGCGAAATGCGGTCGCTCATTGCCCGCTGTATCCCGACCGAGGAGTTTGCCCCGCACCACGATGCGGCCTGGGACGAAGCTTATGCCCGCTTCCTCCGCGTGACGGCAAATCCCGAATAGAGATTGCGACAAACCGAATAAAACCTATATGACATGAAACAGGAACAGATTACCCGAGCTTATGAAATCGCCCGAGACCGTTATGCCGCGGTGGGCGTGGATACCGAAAAGGCGCTTGCGGCGCTGCAAGGCATCTCGTTGTCGCTGCATTGCTGGCAGGCCGACGACGTGACGGGATTCGAACGTCGGGAGGGAGCCCTTACGGGTGGCATCCAGACCACGGGCAACTATCCCGGCAAGGCGCGCAATATCGACGAACTGCGCGCCGACATCCTCAAGGCCAAGTCGTTCATTCCCGGCACGCATCGCCTGAACCTCCATGAAATCTACGGAGAATTCGGCGGGGAGTTTGTTGACCGCGACCAGGTGGAGCCCCGCCATTTCCAGGGATGGATCGACTGGGCGAAGGCCAACGGCATGAAGCTGGATTTCAACTCCACGTCGTTCTCGCATCCCAAGTCGGGCGACCTTTCGCTGGCGAGTCCCGACCCGGCGATCCGCGATTTCTGGGTCGAACACACCCGCCGCTGCCGGGCCATCGCCGAGGAGATGGGCAAGGCGCAGGGCGACCCCTCGATCATGAACATCTGGGTGCACGACGGTTCGAAGGACCTTACGGTCAACCGCATGAAGTACCGCGAACTGCTGCGCGATTCGCTGGACCGGATCTTTGAGACCGAATATGCCCACATGAAGGATTGCATCGAGTCGAAGGTCTTCGGCATCGGGCTGGAGAGCTACACCGTGGGCTCGAACGACTTCTACATCGGTTACGGCACGTCGCGGGGCAAGATCGTGACCCTCGATACGGGGCATTTCCACCCCACGGAATCGGTGGCCGACAAGGTCTCCTCGCTGCTGTTGTTCGTTCCCGAGGTGATGCTGCATGTCTCGCGCCCGGTGCGCTGGGACTCGGACCACGTGACGATCCTCAACGACGAGACGCTGGAGCTCTGCAAGGAGATCGTGCGTTGCGGCGCCCTCGACCGCGTCCATATCGGTCTGGACTATTTCGATGCCTCGATCAACCGCATCGGAGCCTATGTCATCGGCTCGCGGGCCACGCAGAAGTGCCTGATGCAGGCCCTGCTGGAACCGCTCGCACAGCTGCGCGAATACGAGGCCAACGGGCAGGGTTTCGAGCGCCTGGCGCTGCTCGAAGAGTCGAAATCGCTGCCCTGGAACGCCGTATGGGACGAATTCTGCCTGCGCAACGACGTGCCGGTCGGCGAAGCCTTTATCGCCGAGGTGCAGCGGTACGAACGTGACGTCACATCGAAACGCCGATAGCCGTATGGATATTTTCATCGGACTGCTGATTATCGCCGTCGGCTCGTTCGGTCAGTCAAGCTCCTACGTGCCTATCAACCGGGTACGCGGATGGAGCTGGGAGAATTTCTGGTTGGTTCAGGGAATCTTCGCATGGTTGGTTTTCCCGTTTCTGGGAGCGATGGCCGCTATTCCCGAGGGCAGCTCGCTCTTCGCCCTGCTGGGCGAGGGCGGCGCCCTCAAGGCCGTTGTGTACGGCGCGCTGTGGGGCATCGGAGGCCTTACCTTCGGGCTCTCGATGCGCTACCTTGGCGTCGCTCTCGGGCAGTCGATCTCCCTCGGTACCTGTTCGGCCTTCGGGACGCTGCTTCCGGCGCTGTTCGCCGGGACGGACCTGTTGCACGGCGCGGGACTCATCCTCCTGATCGGGGTCTGTGTCACCCTGGCAGGCATTGCCGTGATCGGCTATGCCGGGTCGCTGCGCTCACGGAGCATGACCGATGAGGAGAAGCGTGCCGCCATCCGCGATTTCGCCCTGACGAAAGGACTGCTGGTCGCCCTGTTGGCCGGCGTGATGAGCGCCTGCTTCGCCCTGGGGATCGATGCCGGGACGCCGATCAAGGCGGCTGCGGCCGCACAGGGTGTCGATCCTCTCTATGCCGGCCTGCCGGTCATCCTGCTCGTCACCGTAGGCGGATTCGTCACCAACGCCGCCTACTGCGTCTTCCAGAACGTGCGCAACCGTACTGCCGGGGAGTACCTTCGGGTGAAGGGTGCAACGCTGGTCAATAACCTCTTCTTCTGCGCCCTGGCCGGCTTGCTGTGGTACTCGCAGTTCTTCGGACTGGAGGCAGGCAAGAGTTTCCTCGCCGGATCGCCCGTGCTCGTGGCCTTCTCGTGGAGCATCCTCATGTCGCTGAACGTCATCTTCTCGAACCTCTGGGGCATTCTCCTCAAAGAGTGGAGGGGGGCCAGCCTCCGCACGCTGGCGACACTCGCCGCGGGACTTGTCCTGTTGCTTTTCTCGATATTTTTCCCATCTTTGTTCCAATAAACCTCAATTCATGAAATCCATACTCGAAAACCGTCCGGAACTGGCCCGCCGGGTAGCCGAAGTGGCCGAAGTGGCCGGCTACCTCTGGCAAAAGGGGTGGGCCGAGCGCAACGGCGGCAACATCACGATCAATGTTTCGGACTGTGTCGACGATGCCATCCGGGCCCTGCCGCCCATCAGCGCCCCGATTCCCTTTGGCATGACACTGCCCCGCCTCAAGGGGTGCTACTTCTTCTGCAAGGGTACGAACCGCCGCATGCGCGACCTGGCACGCCGCCCGATGGAGAACGGTGCGGTAATCCGCATTCTCGACGACGGGGCGTCGTACGAGATCGTCGCCGACAACCCCGTGCGCCCGACTTCCGAACTGGCCTCGCATCTGGCCATGCACGAGCAGATGATCACCTCCGGGAATGGCTATACGGCAGCGATCCATACCCATCCGATCGATCTGGTGGCCATGAGCCACCATCCGGCCTTTCTTGAAAAGGACGTGCTGACGAACCTCCTGTGGTCGATGATCCCCGAGACACGGGCTTTCTGCCCCAAGGGGCTCGGGATCGTCCCTTATGCCATGCCTTCGTCCGTGGAGCTGGCGCGGGCTACGATCGAGCAACTGAAGGAGTACGACGTGGTGATGTGGGAGAAGCACGGGGTTTGTGCCGTGGGCCCCGACGTCATGGAGGCTTTTGACCAGATCGACGTGCTTTCCAAGTCGGCTCAGATTTACCTCACGGCCAAAGCCATGGGCTTCGAACCCACGGGGACGACCCCCGAGCAGATGGACGAACTCAAACGGGCGTTCAACCTTTGATTCGTTGATCTGTTGATCCGTCTGTTCCGTCTGTTCCGTCTGTTCCGGGCGTTTGGCGCGGTCGGCGACGGCTCAACCTGCCGCCTGGCTCCGCCGGCAAAGCGAAGGGCTTCCGAATCAAATTCGGAAGCCCTTCGCTTCATGGGTGCCTCTCCGGCTCTCCCCGTTACAGTTTGTAGAGTACCAGTTTGGTCGGCGGGGTATCCTCCGTCGGCTTGCGGTCCTGGTTGACCGGCATGGCCTCCCACCGCAGCAGGTAACCGTTCCTGAGTAGCGTCTTGACCTCCATTTTGGGATTTCCCGACTGGGGCTCCATGAAATGGGCCGGGATGGTCTCCTTGATCGGCTCCTGACCGACGATCTTCAACGTGTTCTCGTCGATCAACAGCACCCCTTCGCCCTCTTTGTAGTGTTTGTACGGGAAGGCCAGTTTGCCCTCGCCGGCGACGTGGGGCGCTGCGATCCAGATGTTGGCCGGCATCGACCCGTAGCCCGAGAAATACCAGCGGGTTTTCCAGTCGGTGATTTGTGCGAGACGCCAGTCTCCGTTCTCGAAACGGGCGATATAGAGCTGGTTGTTGCCATCCGGGCCGAATTTATGGTATCCGATGAGAATCCGATTCCGGGAGTCGAAGCCGATCTTGATCCCCGGGTTGAACAGCCCTCCCTTTACGGGGGTAGGGTCGACGTACAGGACGGAATCCTGTAACGTGATGGGAAGTTCGACCTTCTCGCCGCGGATGCTCTCCCAATGCACCAGGTCAGTGCTCCGGGCGTAGGAGAGCGTATGGTTGGTGGAGCAGTCTCCGGTGTCGCGCCACACCCAGATCAGGTGGAAGAACCCGTCCGGCCCCAGCACGGGGCCGCTCATGTAGGCGCTCATCGTGCCGTTCTCCGTGCGGCCGTTGATCAGCGGTTTGTCGATCAGCCGTCTCCACGTCTGCGTCTTTTGGTCGTAGATGTTGTAGAGCTCGTATCCGTCGCCGCTGCCGCCCGACCGGTAGTGGAAAATCAGTCGCTTGTCCTTGTCCCGCATGAATGTGGGGTAGGTGACATGGTATTCGTCGATCCCGGTCATCGCGTCGATTCTCTTGAGCGAGCGGATGTCGTAGGGCATCTCGCTGCGGAAATAGACCAGGGTGTCGTTGTGCATGTTGCCGCTGAGGTGGATGTAGCCCCCGTCATCCGTCGTCATGGTGATGTAGTTGTGCGAATCCCATCCGATGAAGCTGTCCAGTTTGCGGTAGCTCCATTTCGTCGAGCCTATTTTACGCGCGGCGACGGTCATCTGGTGTTTGGCGTCGTAGTAGGCCACGAATTGTTTGTCGCCGGCGGTCATCAGGTCGAATCCCACGGGGAAAGACGAGATGACTTCGTCGATTAAGAGCCCCTCAGGCCCGATCGTCTCTTGCTGGGGCGTCTTGGCCGCCCCTCCGCACCCCCACATCACCAGAAGTGACAGGAGGCCGATTGAAATCCGGTTTTTCATCTTCAGCATTATTTGTTTTATCTCCTATTTCAATGTTTCCGGGCGGGATTCCTGCAGTGCCTTCAGGCGGAGCAGCGCTTCGATGTAGTAGTAGTCCGCGTAGACGATCGACGCGTCGACTTCGCCCCCTTCGGGGTAGTGTCCCGTGGAGTGGAGCAGGAAGGCAACGTTCCTGTCGCGGCTCTGGTACTTTTCGGACGACAGCGATGCAAGCATCTTCCGGGCGGCGTCCAGGTAGCATCCGGAGGTCTCGGGATCGGAGACCTTCTGGGAGAGTTCGATCAGCCCGGATGCGGCGATGGCTGCCGCCGAGGCGTCTCTCGGGGCGTCGGGAATGTCGGGGGCCGAATAGTCCCAATAGGGCACGTAATCCTCCGGAATTCCCTGCAACATGCGGTCTGCGGCCTTGCAGGCCGTGTCGAGGAACGCCTTCTCGCCGGTTTCGCGGAATGCCATCGTAAAGCCGTAGATCGCCCAGGCCTGCCCGCGCGACCACATCGAGTCGTCGGCATATCCCTGATGGGTCACCTGCGCCAACCGCTTCCCCGAGATGGTGTCGTAGACCACGACGTGGCAGGTCGAATAGTCGTCGCGGAACTGGTTCTTCATCGTAACCTCGGCATGCCGTTTGGCAATGTCGTACAACTTTCCGGAACCTCCGTTTTTCGAGGCCCAGAAGAGCAGCTCAAGGTTCATCATGTTGTCGATGATGGTGTTGTGCGGCCATCCCTTCTTGTCGCACATTCCCGGCCAGGAGTTGATGGTCCCCACGACAGGGTTGAAAAGCAGGGCCAGGGAGTCTGCGGCACGCAGGAGGCTCTTCTTGTATTCGGGATTCCCCGTGAGCCTGTATCCGTTCCCGAGGCTGCAGAAAAACATGAATCCCAGGTCATGGCTGTGGCTTTTCTGGTCGAGTACCGGAATAATCGCTTCCGAGAACTGTTCCGCCCGCCGTCGGATCTCCTCGTCGTGTGTGAACTCGTAGTCGTACCACAGGACTCCGGGCCAGAACCCGCAGGTCCAATCATTGATGTCGGAGCAGCGCCATTGCGGGTCGGAGGCGTCCGCAGCGATGTTGCGGGCCCCTTTGGCCGGGTCTGTCATGTAGGGCAATGCCCTGCGAATCTGTGCGTCGCAATAAGCGAGTTCCTTGTTCGCGTCCACCTTTGCGTCGGCGGCGCATGAAGCGATTGCCCATGGAATGAGCAATAACAATACGATCCTGTTCATACTCTCGAGTCTAATGCTACTGTTTCTCCCTGATTATCATTACGACACCTCCCCGGGGGAGCAGGTCGAACGTCAGAACGCTCTCCGATGTCACCCGTTTGTCCTTGAGGGCGACGTGCGTCCTGGTCTTTACCTTCTCTCCCCCGTCGGTATAGATGGTCGAGACATATTTTTTGCCGGCATCGAGAAAATCCATGCCGATACTCAGCGTACGGGCGTCGTTGTTCGTTATCGCCGCGACGAACCATACCCCGTCTTTCTTGCGGGCGATCGCGACGTGCTCTCCGATCTCCCCCGAGAGGACGCGCGTGTCGTCCCAGACGGTCGGAAGGGCGTCGAAAAAGGAGAGCTCGGGTTCATTCTGTGCATTCTGGGGCGAGTCGTACCAGTAGAGGAACTGAAGCGGGCTGTAGTTGATTGCCGCCAGAGCCATCTGATGTACGGGGGTGTTTTTCAGGTAACGGGCGTTCAGGCTGGAAGCCAGGTCCGGCTTGAGTTCCGGCCGGTGGTAGTAGCAGACCGTGGCGTCGGCCGCCCCGGCCAGGAACCGGGTAAACGGCTGGGTCGTGTTGACCGTACCGTCGGGGAACTCCTCGTTGCCCCGGACCCCTTCCTGCGTGAGCAGGTTCGGATAGGTGCGGCTATACCCCGTGGGACGGTATTCGTCGTGGATGTCGACCATCAGGTGGTATTTGGCACAGCGGCTGACGGCGTCGTGCAGCCAGGCAGTCCATCGGTACGAACCCACATGGACGAATCCGAACTTGATGCCCGCAATCCCCCAGGATTCGTACAGCGGAAGGATCTCCTCCAGGTAGTTTGTCAGGGCGCGCTGGTTGACATACAGCCAGACGCCTATGCCCTTGCTTTTGGCGTACTTCACAATCTCGGGCATGTCCAGCGACGGGATCGGCTTGCGGGGATCGGATTCCTTGGAGGCTTCGCGCCCGTACCATCCGGCATCGAAATGGATGTATTCGAGCCCGCGTTCCGCTGCGAAATCGACCACCTCCTTCGCCGCTTCGGTCGTAAGCCGCGTGACCCGCATTATTTTCCCCGGTTTGATCCAGGAGGTTTCCGCGATCCGGCAGGGCGTGTTGAGGTTCAGGATAATATCGTTGTTCTGGAGCAGCTCGGCCGGACTGTCGGCCACCATTACGAGCCTCCAGGGTGTGGCCAACGGGGCGAAATCCTCGACCGTGTCGTACATCCTGCAACGGATGACGTTCGGCTCGCCCTTCTCCACGAAGAACTTCGTCCGGCAGTAATTGACGACCTCCGCTTCGCACAACGCCGCGTAGTGTCCCTCTCCGAGTCTGAGGGTCAACGGCCGTTCCGCCTCTCCGGGCCAGTCTTGGACCGGCATCCGCGTATGTACGGCCTGGGCGTAGGGGGCGAACCAGCATTCGCTCCGTTCCGGGACGCGGAAGATCGTCGCTTCGTCCTCGATGCGGACATTGCCGTTGCCCGTGTAGGCGTACCGGAAGGCTATCCCCTCGTCATAGGCCCTGACGATCAGGTCGAGCCTCTCTTTCCGGCCTTTGGCCTTTAGGGAGACGGTCTGCTGGTTGTAGCGGTCCCTTACGACGGCTCTTTCACCGTACACGGGCCTCCAGGTGGTATCGACGCTTTCGGGCTCCAGCAGCTCGATCGATTCGATGTTGTCCGTGTATCCACTTATCCCTAAGGCCGACGGCAGGATCACCGGTCTCTCCCGGTCGTTAATCTCATAGGTGATTTTTCCGGTGGAGGCATCGAATTTCAATTCGAACTTCAGCGCTCCGTCGGGGGAGGGGAGCGTCATGTCCTGGGCGGATGCGGCGGTAGTGTGCCATGCCAGGGCTATCGCACTGGCGACGAACAATCTCTTGGGAAACATCTCTTAATTAAGTGTCAGGTTAGTGTTGTTGCCGATAAACCCGAAAAGGCGTTTTATCGCTATACAAATGTACACAAGAGCTTGGTTCCCACCTATTCGATATGTGTTTTTTTGATGTCTATAATCACAAAAAAAACGTTGCAACGGCGAAATAGCCATATGGGCAAACGGTTTAGACATTTGCACTACCCGGACGATCCGGCCGGGAAGTCCCTCTTTCCGCAGATTGTTATCTGACGGTAAAACGGTATGTGGCGGTGTGGTCGTAGATTGTCCCCGGACAGAGAATGGCCGTCGGGAATTCGGGCCTGTTGGGGGCGTCGACGTGGAGTTGCGCTTCCAGGCAGACCCCCGAGTAGGGGATGGGCAGGTAGTCCCCCGTGTAAAGCAGTACTCCCGGGTAGTCGGTATATAGCTGCATGGCAATGCCGCTTCGCTCGTCGTAAAGCTCGGCCGCGGGCGTCGTCGGCTTGCCTCCCGTCAGGTAGTAGTCGTTGTACCCTTTCAGCGTCCGTTCGCATACGTGGCCGATGCGGTCGGATATCCGGCGGGGCGTTGTGAAGTCGAACGCCGTCTCCCGGATGTCGAGGATACGCCCGGTCGGGATGAAATCACCGGTGGCTTCGAGCATCGAACTTCCGAGGATCGACAACGTTGCGCGGGCAGCATCCGACGTGTGATCTCCCGAGAGGTTGAAATACGAATGGTTGGTGATATTCACCGGGGTGGGATGATCGTATGCCCGTGCGACGTGCCGGATTTCCAACGCGTTGTCTTCCGTCCACCGGTACCGTACCTGCAGATCAACCTGCCCCGGGTATCCGGCTTCGCCGTCGGGGCTCAGGTACTGCAACGAAATGAGGTTCTCCCTTTCCGCGATCTCCGTGATGTCGAAGAACCGGGCGTGGAATCCGTCGACTCCTCCGTGGTTGGAGTTCGGCGAGTCGTTGCTCTGCAGCCGGTATCGCTTCCCGTCGAGAAGGAACGAACTGTTCGAAATGCGGTTGGCGAAACGTCCTATGGTCGCACCGTAATAGTAGCGGTTGTCGAGGTAGCCTTCTATCGTATCGTACCCCAGCACGACGTTGCAGAGCCTTCCGTCGCGGTCGGGGACGAAAAGGCTCTGCACGGTCGCTCCGAGGTTCAGAATCTCGACGCCCGCTCCGGATCGGTTGGCGATCCGGATGACCTTCAGGGAGCCGTTGGCAACGGCCGTTTCACGAATCGTTATCATTTTACGGCCTTGAGATTGATGACGCAGCTCTTGTACGATCCCTTCAGCGTCCAGGGCAGCCCGACCTCCATGAGGTATTTTCCCGTGTAGTGGTTGTTGCCGACCTGATAGGTCGCGTCGGGGAGCAGCGCGTCGAGTTTCAGCCGCCGGGACTGCAGGGCATCCGATGTCGCTCCGTCGACGGCCTCCGCCAGGTTGTAGCACAGTACGACCGATTCGTCACCGCTTTCGGACGTGTACTGGATGGCGACCCTGCTGCCTTCGAACGGGGAGAGCAGCCGCGAGACGGTGCCCTGCTGGATCAGGTGCCTGATCTCTTTGTACTGAGCTATTTTGCGTTTGGCCACCTCGCGGTCTTCCGGACTCCAGCGGGAGATGTTGTTCCCGATACCCAGGACGCCCTGGAACGCCACGTCGAAGGCGAATTCGAGCGACAGCCCGGCCTTGTGGACATCGTTGCCCGCGGTCCAGCAGACCATCGTATTGGCGGGGAAGCAGCTCAGGTAGCCGTACTGTATGTAGAGTCGGTCGATCGGGTCGGTCTGGTCCGAGGTCCAGGTCTGGTCCATCAGGGCCAGCATCCCGAGGTCGGGGCGGCCGCCTCCGCTGGAGCAGTTCTCAAAGATCACGTCGGGAAATTCCGCGCGCAGCTGCCGGATCATCCGATAGAGGTTTTCGACGTATCGGATACGGACCTCCCGCTGCTTCTCGATGGGCATGGCGCTCCATCCGGGCTGGGAAAGGCCCCGGTTGCGGTCCCATTTGATGAATTTGATGTTGTTGTTGGCCAGCAGGTCGTGCATCGACCGGTAGATGTATTGGTAGACATCCTCCCTGGCGAAATTCAAGGTCAACTGGTGCCGCCACGTGTCTTTGGCGCGGTTGGGGAACTCCATGACCCAGTCGGGGTGTTTCCGGTAAAGGTCCGAGTTCTCGTTGATCATCTCCGGCTCGACCCAGATTCCGAAATCAAGGCCGGTGCCATTGATGCTCCCGATCATGGGCCCGAGCCCTGCGGGGAACTTCTCCGTATCGACGCTCCAGTCTCCCAGTCCGGCCCGGTCGTTTTTCCGGCCCTTGAACCATCCGTCGTCTATGACGAAGAGCTCGATGCCCAACTCGTTGGCGATCTTCGCAAACTCGAGCTGCTGGTCCTCCTTGATGTTGAACGCCGTAGCGTACCAACTGTTGTAGAGGACGGGTCGGATTCGATTGGCTGATGCCGGGTTCATTACGTACCGGCGTATGTAACGGTGTATCGATTGTGTGGCCTTTTGTTCGCCGTCAGGGGTATATCCGAAATTCATTTTCGGCGTGGTGAAACTCTCTCCCGAGGCCAGGTCGAGCCCCGTGTCCCAGAAGTTGATGCCTCCCACGATCTGCAGGCTGCCGTTGTGGGTTTGTTCGATGTCCAGCCTCCAGTTGCCGCTGTACTGTACCTGGACATACCATACTCCCGGTTTGTCCGTTGTCGAGATCATTGCCCACGGGGTGTTGGCGAAGGCTGTGAAATCACGCGACTGGAGGGTTTTGACTCCCGGGGTGATCTCTGTCTTGCGTAGGGCGAACTCCCGCAGCCATTGCCCCGAATGGTGGGTGAGGAAATACCGGTCGGGCGTCATGTACAGGCTGCCGCTGAGAAGGTTGTCGATTTCGATTCCGGATTTTCGGCTTTTTGACGTGTTGGCGACCGTAATCCATTTTTCGAACATGTCGCACTCCGGAATTACGGAGATGTATTGGGTGACGGAAAGGGCATAATGCCGGTCGGAGGCTTCGATAACGAGCGTCTCCTTACCGTCAATGCGGCGGACGGAAACACTGTCCGTACGAAGTTCGATGTCCCGTACGCCATCGGAGAAAATCGCTTCGACCACCGGCATCTTGTCTGCGAAACCACCCCTGACGGGGATCTCCTCCAGAGCGAACGGACCGTTCGGACGGATGCGGTCCTGCGTGTGGTCCGTAGCTGCAGCCGACAGGTCACCGAAATAAACTGGATACAGTTTGCCGTTGTCGATACGGATCTGATATACGGAATGGTCTGTTTGCAGGTTCCAGATGTTGCCCCGGCGGGTTATGTGCTGTCCGTATGAAAACTGTGCCATCAGGACACACAGGAGAATGAGAATCTTTTTCATATCAATGGATTGTTTCGTGCAAAGTAAATGTCTCGGGGATGAATAAAAAATGGATTTTTATGATAAAAACATGCACTTTTTCATCGCTCCGGGAACGCATGCTGCATCCTGGAAACCGAAACCGCTTGATCGGCGTGTAAGGCTGTGCGGTTTATGTAATGTGCTTATTTATAGTCTTATAGTGGTTATTTTGCGGCGCTCGTAAGGTGCATGTCACAATTTTTTTTGGCATTTCTTGTGGCAAATGCCAAGAATTTTTGGTGCTATTTCCTATCTTTGTCCATGGAGGAACGACGGCTGTTCCCCGGATTCATGAAATCTCCTTTGGCTCCCGTTGTGACAGGGATGTCACGCACCATACAGAAAATTACTGTTATATGTTTCGTCGTAAACATCTGATAACCCTTCTTTCCTGTCTTTTTGCGGTATGGACCGTGAGCGCAAACGGGCTCAGGGAGGAGCCGTTCCCCTACTCCGTGCAACGCATCACATCCGAAAGCGGTGTTACGTATGACGGCATCCGGGATGCAATTCAGGATTCGCAGGGATTCATCTGGATATTGTCCGACAGTGATCTGTTCCGTTTCGACGGATACACCTTCAAACGCTATACGAATATTATCCTGAGCCTGGACCAGATCTCCAACCTGAGCTTCTCCTGCCTCGAGATCGACAGCCGCGATTGCCTCTATATCGGAATGAAGGACGGTGTCGTATGTTACGATACCCGCTACGACAAGGTGAGGGTATTGACCCCGTCCGGTGTCCGGGCGCTGGTTTTTGACGACAACGATTACCTGTGGATACTGGGAGATGAGGTCGGTTATTACGTTCTGAGCGAGGACCGCTATGTGCCGGTCAACGATTCCGGTGGACAACCGATCCGCAACTCCTTTGCGGCGTGTTTTGACGACCGGAGCGTCTACATCGGGACCTCCGACGGCCGAATCTACAAGTACGGAGGTGACGGTGCTGTGACCCTGCTGACCTCTTCGTTCGATACCTTGCGCAATATCGTGGGCATGGCCTGCAGCGGCGATGACCTGTATGTCCTTACCGAGGAGCTCGGCCTGCATATCCTGAACCGGGAGAGCGGCCGGCAGACTGACTGTTACGACTTCTTCAATGTCAACAACCGGCACATGCCTGCGAAATCCGTCCTGATCGACCGCTTGGACCGCATCTGGATTTCAACGCAGCGCGGCATCTACCTGATCGACCGCAATGCCGGGACCTACTCCCTGCTGAACAACAAGGATGGTAAGAACCAGCATCTTATCTCGTCATCCGTCTGGAAGATCGAGGAGGACCGGCAGGGGAACCTGTGGTTCGGCACCTATTCGGGCGGCCTCTACCTCATCAACTGCAACAGCAAGGAGCCCTTCTTTACTACCTATCGGGAGGGTGCTGGCCGGTTGAACTGCCCGGTCGTGAGCGCCATCGTCGCCCAGGACAACATCCTGTGGGTGGGGACCGAGGGTGGCGGCGTCAACCGTCTGGACATGGAGAGCGGAAAGGTCTCCTATTTCATGCACCATCCGTCGAAAAACAGTCTTTCGTACGACAACATCAAGTCGCTGGCCCTGGTGGACAATCAGTTGTGGATTGCAAGTTTCCGGGGCGGGCTCGACCGGTATGACATCGCGAAAAATGTATTCGTCAACTTCAATGCGTTCGATCCGTCGCGGCCGTTGCTCGAAAACCACGTCCGTAAGATCGTCAAGGACGGGCAGGACGGTTTCTGGCTGAGCTACGTCAGCGTTTTGAACGCGTTCACCTATTATTCCCACAAGACCCGGCAATTCACGCATGTCCGCTTCCCGTCCGACAATCCCGAACTGAGCGGCCGGGGAATCTCCGACATGGCCTACATGCGGGGCGATACCTTGTGGATAGCGACCGACAAGAACATCTACACCTATAATAAGAGAACGGGCCGTATCGACGGTGTGGCGGTCGATGCCGGATCGGACCGGATTCCCGGGAACGTGAGCATCAAGTCGATTACGTGCGGGCTCGATCCTTCGGTCCTGTGGATCGGTACGAATGCCGGGGAGTTGTGGCGGTACGACTCGCGCGACCATACGATGGAGTTCAGTGCCGACCTGAGGCTCTACAATGCCTACTCGATCAACAGCATTATCTGTGACCGGGCGGGCGGCGTCTGGATGGGAAGCGACAACGGTCTGTTCAACTACAACGAGGAGTCGGGCAAACTGTTGTGGTTCGACAAGTCCGACGGCGTGCAGGGGAACATGTTCTACCTTTTTGCGGCGACGCTGTCCGATACCGGGGAGCTCTATTTCGGCGGCAACGAGGGTCTCAGTCGGGTGAATCCCGCCAATATTAGGCTGGAGGAGTCGGCCCCGGAGATTATTCTGACGAATTTTCTGATCAACGGACAGTCCGTGGTTCCGGGTGACAAACATTCCCCCCCCTTCTGAGCAAAAATATCTCCGTGACGGACTCCATCGTGCTCAACTATACGCAGTGCAACATCGGCATCGAGTTCTCATCCAACAATTATGTCGCCCAGAAGAAGAAACTTTACCGTTACCAGTTGAAAGGGTATGACGACCGGCAGATCGAGACTACGGGGTCGCACCGCCTGGCCTCGTACACCAAGCTGCACTGGGGTAGTTATCTCTTCGAGATCAGCGCCTCTGACAATGCCGGAGGGTGGGGCCCTTCGCGATGCCTGTATATCCGGATTCGTCCGCCCTGGTGGTACAGCAGGGTCGCCATCATCTGCTATTTTATCCTGGGCGGCCTGCTGCTGGCGGCAATCATCCGCTACCAGGACAACAAGCGCAAGGCGGAGCTCCGGCGCCATGCCGAGGAGATAGAGCGGCGGCAGAAGGAGGAGAAGCACCGCGAGCAGCAGCTCTTCTTTACGAACGTGTCGCACGATTTCCGGACTCCGCTGTCGCTGATGCTCGCTGCCATCGACTCCATGGACGATGCGCTGCGCGCCAATCCGCACGTCAAAGTGCTGGAGCGTAGCGTAAAGCGGTTGATGAACATGGTCAACGAACTGATGGACTTCCTGGTTATCCAGAACTCCTGGATGACCCTGAAGCTGAAAACGGGGAACTGGAACGGATTTATCGAGGAGCGGTGCTGCGATTTTGCGGAACTGGCCAGGCAGAAGGGGTTGAAATTCTCCATGAGCCTGTGCTCCGGCATGCCCCAGGAGCTCGTTTTCGACCCTGTCGTTGCCGAGAAGATTCTGTTCAACCTGCTATACAACGCCTTTAATTATACGGTGGAAGGGGAGGTCTCGGTAGCGGCCGTCATGGTGCAGGGCGAATACCGGCCCAAGTATGAGAGCCGCATTGCCATACAGTCCGACCGGCTTCCGCAAGGTACGGCGATGTTCGGCGTCGTGATCTCCGATACCGGCGTCGGAATCTCCGAAAAGTCCATCGCCAATGTCTTCGAACGCTATTTCCGGGTCAGTGACGACATGGAGCAGCACATCGGTTCCGGGATAGGGTTGGCTCTGGTCAAAAGCCTCGTCCTGCTCCATCATGGGCAGCTGATCCTCTCCAGCGAACGGAAGGTCGGCACCGAGATATGCGTCATGTTCCCCATGAACCTGACTCCGGACCCGGAGACGGCCGATGCCGAAACCGCCGTGCCTGCGTCGCGCAGCAGGAGCGAGATGTATGTGGTGGAGGAGTCCGACCTGCCCGAAATCGGTTCGGAGGAGTCCGCTGCAGGTGCCGGGAACATCTCCCGGAAGACAGTCATGCTGGTGGAGGACAACAACGAGCTCAAGGAGATGCTGGGACACTTCCTGTCGGAGAAATACCGGGTCATCACCTGTGCCAACGGGCTGGATGCCATCAATATGATGGAGGCCAGCATGCCGGATGTCGTCGTTACGGACATCATGATGCCGGTGAAGAACGGGATCGCCCTGTGCCGGGAGATCAAGGAGAACTTCCTGACCTCCCATATTCCGGTGATCATGTTGACGGCAAAGGCCGGCGAAGAGAACCGGATCGAGGGAATGAAGGTCGGGGCCGACGCATACATCAACAAACCGGTGAGCAAGGAACTGCTGCTTTTGAGCGTGGACAACCTGATCCAGCACCGTGAGGCGTTGCGCAAGTACTACCTGAAGAATATCGTCTCCGACGTCGATTATGAGAACGCCAAGGACCAGAAGTTCATGGATTCGGTCAACGAGAGCATCCAGCGGAACATTGCCGACTCGTCGTTCGACGTCGCCATGCTGGCTGCGGACCTCTGTGTGAGCCGCAGCAATCTCTACAACAAGATCAAGGTGCTGACGGGAGTCTCTCCGGTCGAGTTCCTTCGTAAATACAGAATCAATACGGCAGCGAGGATGTTGATCGAAACGGACATGACCGTTTCCCAGATCATCGAGTGTGTCGGCATAGAGAGCGCTTCGTATTTCTCGAAAGTCTTCAAGCAGGAGTTCGGAGAGACTCCTTCGGATTACCAGCGGCGGAGGCGGGGATAACAGCCTTGCTTCTTCTTTTGGACCGGGAGCGGGAATCCTGGGGCGGAGGCGGATTTTTCCTTCCTCGGCGAGGGCCCGGAGGCGACGCAGCTCATGAGCGCCGTCTCCGGGCCTTCGGTGTGATTGCCGGTCGGTTGGCCGCGCACACCAGCAGCCTCCTGTACGCTGGCCGGAGGCCCGGTCTGGAGGCCCGGAACGGCTTCTCGGATGATTTAAATGTCCAATCCTTTTGTTTATTTGAATGTTTCTGGCCTCTCTGGATGCTTTTTGTCGCAATACGTTATTCAAAAATACATTTGAGACAGGCAAAAGCATTCCGTGAGGCTATTTTTGTATGAGAAGGACTATGTCGGCGGCTTGCCGTCGGGTGCTCCGGAGGTGGCATTTTGCTTTTTTTCAACCTGAAATTAACCTTTAAAACCTAAAAAACTGCGTATGTTCGAAGATAGCCAATAACCCGTTTTTTCCTGTCTGCCGCAGGGAATGTCCGTGCCGACCTGCGGCAATACAGACCCCATAAGAGGTTCTGACAACCTCCTATCAGTGATGAATTACCTATTAACCTAAATTGCGATGATATGAAGAACAAAAAACTAATCGTATCGTTGTTGGTATTTTTGTCTTTCAGTTTTAATCCTCTGTCTATGAACGGTGCGTTGGCCCAGTCCGGCAATGGCGCGTCCCAGGGGACCCAGACTCAAGGCAAATCACAATCCGCCAAGAAAGTAAATATTTCCGGCGTCGTGACCGACGACAAGGGGAACAGCGTCTCCGGAGCATCTGTGGTCGTGTCCGGTACCACCATCGGCGTGCTTTCGGACATGGATGGCCGCTATGCCCTGACAGTTCCCGAAGGGTGTGAAATCAGCGTGTCGTTCATCGGGTATGCGACTCAGAAGTTCCGTGTAGGAGCGGCTTCGGTTTATAATGTCGTTATAAAAGAGGAGGCGAGCGACATCGATGCCGTCATGGTGGTCGGTTACGGTACTCAGAAAAAGAGTACCCTGATCGGGGCCGTGACGCAGACCGGCAACAAGGAACTCCAGCGTACGGGAGGTGTGACGAACCTGGCGCAGACACTGACCGGTAATCTTCCCGGTCTGACGACCATCCAATCGCAGGGACAACCGGGTGCCAATGACCCGACCATTCTGATCCGTGGCCGTTCGTCATGGAACAGCTCGGCACCCTATATTCTTGTGGATGGCGTGGAGCGCCGTATGAATGACATTGACGTCAACGAGGTGCAGTCCATCTCGGTACTGAAAGACGCCTCGGCTACGGCGGTCTACGGTGTGAAGGGTGCCAATGGCGTTATCCTCATTACCACCAAACGCGGCGAGATCGGCAAACCCGTCGTTACGGTTTCTGCCAATACGACTTTCAAGGTCCCCTCCCTGTTGGTTGACAAACTGGACGCCTACGATGCCATTACGGTGAAGGACGCCGCCATTGAGAAGGAGTCGGTGATCAACCCGACCTCATGGAATGATTATGTCCCCTATGAGGTGCGGAACCGTTACCGCGACCATACGGGATTGCGCTATCCCGAGGCATATCCCAATATAGACTGGCAGAAGCTGCTGGTTCGGGACTATGCGATGGATTACCGTGCCAACCTGAGTGTTTCGGGCGGTAACAAGGTCGTAAAATACTTTACCTCGGCATCGTACCTGTATGAAGGGGATATCCTGAAATCCAATACGAAGTTCTACGGCAAGGATTGGAATCCAGGTTACAACAACAGCCGTTTCAACTTCCGCTCGAACGTCGATATCAACGTGACGAAAACTACGACGCTGGCGGTGAATCTGGCTGCGATCTATACGGAGCGTCAGCAGCCCGCTACCAATAACAGCAACTTCAACGGACAGATCCTCAATGCTCTCTATGTCACGCCGTCGAACATCTACATGCCGCGGTATTCCAATGGCCTGTGGGGTTACAGCCCTATGGCCGCCGGAGGTTCGTACTATAACCCGTTGCAGTTCCTGACCACGATGGCTTACGAAAAGGTGCGGAATACGAACGTGGTATCGGATTTCGTCCTGACCCAGAAGCTGGACTTCATAACGCCCGGGTTGAGCCTGATGGGCAAGTTCTCGTTCGACAACGTGTTCTCGTCCTTGCAGACCTATAACCCCGGATACCGTCTCAACGGGTTCTACATCAATCCCGATATTGAGGATGCATCGTATCTGCCGGACTTCAATCCCGATGACTATATGGTCACCCAGGAGCTCTCGACGATTCCCTATTACGATACGCCGCTGTCCCCCTGGAAACTGGGCGACGAATCGAACAACAAGAATGCGACTTCGCGGCGCATCTACTACCAGGTGCAGATCAATTATGCCCGGGCCTTCGGAAAGCACAATGTTACGGGTACCGGCGTCTTCACGCGCGAGCAGTATGCGACGGGTTCGGACTTCATGAGGTATCGTGAGGACTGGATCTTCCGCGGCACCTACGACTATGATTCCCGTTACCTGGTGGAGGTCAACGGTGCATACAACGGCTCCGAGCAGTTCGGTCCCGGATACCGGTTCGATTTCTTCCCCTCGGTCGGCGTGGGATGGGCCATCAGCAATGAGTCGTTCCTCAAGAACCAGACCTGGCTCGATTTGCTCAAGCTGAGATACAGTACGGGACTCGTGGGTGACGACAACGTCTCGAGCCGCTGGCTTTACATGTCGCAGTATCAGACCAACAATGCCATCACGGGCATGAACGACATTTTCTACAACAGGAGTCCCTATACGCTCTACCAGCAGTCGGCCATCGGCAATCCGGACATCCACTGGGAGAAGGCCCGGAAGACCAATTACGGTGTGGATTTCTCGGTGTTGAACAGTCTGGTGACTCTCTCCGTCGATTACTTCACGGAACTCAGATCCGACATCATCATTCTGGGCGCCAACCGGCAGCTGCCTATTTATTATTCGTTCTACGTTCCGGCCGCGAATGTCGGAGAGGTTGAGAAGAAGGGCTATGAGATTGTCCTGGGCCTTCGGAAACAAATCGGCCTGAACTGGAATGTCTGGGCGAATTTCAATATGACGCATGCGAAGGATAAGGTCCTCTTCAAGGAGGAGCCGCGGCTGCTCGCTGCGAACCTGATGGCGGAAGGTTATTCGCTGGGACAGATCAAGGCGCCGATCTCCGACGGTTTCATGAAAAACTGGGATGAGATCTATGCAAGTCCGGTTTATGCGACCAATGACGCCTCGAAGTTGCCGGGCGATTTCCGGGTAATCGACTTCAATGCCGACGGAAATTATGATGCGACGAAGGATATTGCACCCTACGGGTACTCGGATATTCCGCAAAATACCTATTCCGCGACCCTGGGATTCGATTTCAAGGGCTTCAGCCTGATGCTCCAGTTCTATGGCGTCAACAACGTGACCCGTAACGTGACTAAAAACAGTTTTGATCAGGGATTTGATCTGGCCTATTCTCACGCGCTGGATTATTGGTCGCTGGATAATCCTACGGGAGAGTCGTTCCTGCCGCGTTGGAAGGCCGCAGGCAACATGCCGGCCAACTACTATTACGTCGACGGATCCTACATCCGTCTGAAGAATGCCGAACTCTCCTATACGTTCGACAAACGGATGTTACGGAAACTGGGGCTGTCCAGCCTGAGACTGTACATCAATGGCAATAACCTTTTGTTCTGGTCGAAAGAATTGCCCGACGATCGCGAAATCGGCAACGGGTCGTTCTATCCGAACGTGAAACGCTTCAATATCGGTATTGATCTTAAATTCTAACGATTATGAAAAATATAATAAACAGGACGAAGTTTGTGCTGGCTGTTGCTCTTGCAGGCTGTATTGCATTTTTGAGCAGTTGCGAGGAGTACCTGGACAAGTCGCCCGATGCCGGAATGTCTGAAAAGGAGCTGTTCAAGAACTTCAAGAATTTTCAGGGTTACATAGAAGGCATGTATACGCATATGACCTCTCCGTGGAACGGAAACTCGATCGGTGTGGTCAGCGACGAGGCATACATGGTATTCAACGATCCTCCGATCAGCCGGTTCCACAACGGAGACTATTGGAGCTGGAACTACGACATCGGCCGCAATATGTTCGGAATCCTTCGCTCGAAGAATCCGGGCAACCTGTTGAATCCCAATGCGGCGGCAGAAAACCGCGGTATATGGTACAGTTCGTGGTACTGTATCTATCTGGCGAACAAAGGTCTGGCCAATCTGGACAAGATGTACGGGACCGACGAGGAGAAGAAAGTCATCCGCGGCCAGTTGCTCTTCTTCCGCGGATACTGCCACTTCAACCTGATGCAGTATTGGGGCGGAATGCCTTACATCGACCAGTTCTATGAGGCCTCCAAGCCGGTTGTCTACCTGCCGCGTCTGAGCTTCCAGGAGTGTGCCGACAAGGTTGAAACCGATTTGCGCGAGGCTGCCGAGTTGTTGCCTCTGGATTGGGACGAGGAGCCTTACGGGGAGTACACGATCGGCGACAACGACCGCCGGTTGACCAAGTTCTCCGCCCTGTCCGTATTGGGAAAATGTCTGCTCTATGCCGGCAGCCCCCTGATGAACTACCAATCTACGGGAGACAAGTCGTTCAATACAGAATATTGCAAGAGGGCGGCCGCGGTCCTCAAGGAGGTGATCGATCTGGCCAAGTCGACAGGCAAGAAGAGCCTTCAGCCCTGGTCGAAGATCGACCGCATGTTCTTTACCTACGACCGTACCAGTGCCGATACCCAGGAAGCTCTTCTGATCCCGATTGCGGGCAATACGCCGGCCATTCAGATCCGAGGCCTCATGTACTGCCTGTTTGCGCCGAAGAACGACATGACGGGTTCCTACGGCTGCCAATATTATATCAACTTGAACTACGAGTTCTCCAAGAATTTCGGCATGGCGAACGGATTGCCCATCACTGAGCCGGATTCCGGGTATGACGAAAACGACCCGTGGAGCCACCGCGATCCCCGTTTCGACAAGTGGGTCTGCAAGGACAATGACAAGATTACCGAAACTCCGCCCAAAAACCCGATCGACCAGTATGCCCAGTTCTACACGGGTGGCCGTCATCGCGGTTCGGGCAATAACGAGGTCTATACCGGTATCGGGACGAAAAAGTTCTGGGATACGAAGTGCAATGCAAAAGATACTCCGCTGATTATCAACACGACGAATACCTATTTGCTCAATCCGCCGCTGATCCGCCTGGCTGATGTCTATCTGATGTATGCCGAGGCTGTATCGTGGGGTTACGGCTCTCCCATGAGCACGATACCTTCCGATCCGAATCCGCTCACTGCGGTGGATGCCGTTAATGTCGTTCGTGCCCGCGCTGGTGCGCCCGACGGGGGGGTTACCGGAGGTATGCCGCCGCTCGATGCCCGTTACCACAATGATCAAAACAAGTTCTTCGAGTTGTTGATCCAGGAGCGTGCCATGGAATTGCTTTTCGAGAGCCAGCGTTTCTGCGACTTGAGAAGATGGCTGCGTAATAGCGATCCGCGGTATAAGGCGATCACCGGCGTCAATTTCGACCGGGATCCCGAGACTGGGAAACCGATCAATATCGAGGAGTTCCTCATCAAGAACCGAGTCGTGGACGACCGCCATAATTGGCTGCCGCTTCCGGCAGACCAGGTGGCGCTGTATGAAGGATTTTATCAAAATCCCGGCTGGTAAATCATTGTAACAATTCAAAAAATGAAGACGATGAACAATATCATAAAGCTGTGTTTTATCTTTTTGCTGCTCAGCTCATCGGGAGTCCGGGCGCAGAATGAGATAAAAAAGAGGAGCGTGTATGTCAAGTCGGTCGTTCTCGATGAGAGCGGAGCTCCCGTCGAAGGCGCTGTCATCCATGCGCAGAGCGGTTTTGCCAAGACGGAGTCCGACCGACTGGGAGGGTTCTCGCTCAAGGTGACCCCCGATGCCGTGCTGGTGATCGAGGCAAAGGGGTTGCAAACCGTGACGTATCCGGTCGACCAGGTGCCGGCGGAGATCAGGATGGCCGAAGCCCCGTTGTATTATGAAGAGGAGTCCGACGTGCCCATTGCCTTCCAGACCGTAAAGCAGGGTGAGTTGATCAATCCGGTTCAGATTATCCGCCCCGCCGAGGAGGACGGAATCGTTTACAGCCGGGATTTGGAGGAGTTGGTGGAGACCCGTATCGCCGGGCTGACCGGCTCGGGCAACATCCGCGGCCTGGGCAACGCTTTGGTTGTCGTGGACGGCGTTCCGAGATACAAGGCGCTGTCGGCGGCATCGCTCATGCCTTCGGAGATCGAGAGCATCACCTTTCTGAACAGTGTCTCGGCGGCCGTTCTGTATGGTTCGGAGGCGCGGAACGGTGCCATCGTGATTACTACCAAACGAGGCCAGCCGGGAACCCAAAAGGTTACGGTAAAGGTGAACTACGGCGTTTCCGTGCCGAAGAATCTTCCTGAATACCTGGGTTCGGCGGACTATATGACCCTGTATAATGAAGCACTGGTGAACGACGGGCTGAGCCCGCTCTACACCGATGCCGAGATTGCCAATTACCGGAGCGGGAAGAGCCCGTACCAATATCCCGACATCGATTACTACTCGTCGGACTACGTCAAGCGCATGTCGACGAACTCGCGCGTTGTGGCCGAATTCTCGGGAGGCAATGACAAGGTGACCTACTATTCCAACCTGGGGTGGGACCGCAGCAACGATTTCGTAAACTTCGGGCCTGCGAAGTCGATGTCCTTCAACAGGTTCAATGTCCGGACCAATGTGGACTTCAAGATCAGTGACGTCATCTCCAATACGGTCATCGGAAGCGCCGTGTTCAATTTTGACAAGTCGCCGCGCACGGATTATTTCAGCGCCGCGTCGACGCTGCGGCCCAACGAGATCATGCCGTTCATCCCGATTTCGATGCTGGACAGAAAGGATGAGAATATCAATGCGATGATCGAGGCCAGCAACAACATTATCGAGGGCAAATACCTCCTGGGCGGATCGTCGTTGCAGAAGACGAATCCCTTCGGCGATATTTATGCCGGAGGCTACAACCAGGACATCGACCGGTCGATGGAGTTCAACAACATCCTGAAGTTCGACCTGAACAAGTTCGTCAAGGGCCTGACCGCTCAGGCCAACATCAGCTTCGACTTCTTCAACAGCTATACCCAGTACATTACCAAGAGCTATGCGGTCTATGAGCCGACCTGGACCGACGGCAAGATCACGGGCCTGACGAAGTTCAACGAGGACAATTACGACGGAAAGATGTATATCGGCTATGTGACGAGTTACCGTCGTTTCGGGTTCAACGGGCAGGTGAATTATACCAATACGTTCAACAACGACCACACCATCGACGCCATGGTGCTCGTCAGCGGACGGACCTATTTCAACTTCTCGCCGAACTCCAACGGTGTCAACTCCAACAAGTGCCCGGACAAATTCGCCAATCTGGGTATCCGGCTGGCCTACAATTACAAAAACAAATATTTTGTCGACTTCAGCTCGTCGTTTACCAACTCCGTGAAGCTCGATCCCAGTAACAGCGTGGGATTCAGCCCCACGCTGGCTCTGGCGTACAATATCGCCGAGGAGAACTTCATGAAGAACCTCTCGTGGCTGGATTTCCTCAAGGTTTACGTGTCGGCAGGCATTATCCGTTCGGACCTGAACATCCCCGGGTACTACTATTACGACAGTGTGTACTCCACGTCGACGGGATTTGCCTGGAACGAGAAGAACCTCTCCACTCCGTCGGTGGTGATGACGCGCGGGTACAATCCCGACCTGCGGATGGAGGAGCGCAAGGAGGTGAATGTTGGGTTCGACGCCTTGTTGCTGGACCGTTCGCTTCAGATTGCCGTGAATTACTATGAGACCGGGATTACCGACAAGTTCGGCAAATCCACGCACCTGTATCCTTCGTATCAGTCCGATGTGGCACCTTACGGCAACGATGCCGGCAGTGACCGTTTCTTCGGTGGCGAGATAGCCGTGAACTATACCCGGAAGTTCCACGATTTCAGACTGAACGCCGGAGTCATCGCATCGCTCTGCGATTCGCGGGCCGTTTCCCGGAACGATTATTACGCTTACGACTACCTCTACCGGACGGGACGCCCTGTCGATGGCCTCTACATGCTCGAAGCCGAAGGCCTTTTCAGCAGCCAGGAAGAGATCGACAGCTCGCCCAGACAAACCTTCGGTACGGTACGTCCCGGTGACATCAAGTACAAGGATCAGAACGGTGACGACATCATCGACAGCAACGACATGATCTATGTCGGCCGGGGCTCCAACCCGATCAACCTCGGGGTGAACCTGACATTGGGTTACAAGAACTTCACGCTTTATGCCAACGGATACGGCTCGATGGGCGGCTACTCCATGATCGAGGGATCGTACTATCGGATGAGCGGCAGCGACAAATACTCCGTAATTGCCAGGGAGCGGTGGACGGAAGCGACCAAGGATACGGCTCGTTATCCTCGTTTGAGCTCCGTGGAGGCCACGAACAACAACCAGAGCTCGACCTGGTGGCTGTTCAAGAACAGGTATTTTAATCTGTCGCGGGTTCAGCTGAGTTACAGCTTCGCACCCCGGATTTGCCGCAAGCTTATGCTTGGAAGCCTGGATGTTTACCTGCTTGCTTCGGACGTCCTGCTGGTCGGAACGCAGAATGCCTACCGCAACCAGTCCACGGGTTCGCTGCAGACGCGAAGCTTCGCTATCGGCTTAAACGCAACATTTTAATTGATTACGGATATGAAAACAATACATTTGTCCTTTATAGCCTTCGTGGCGTTGATGGTTTCATGCAACATCCTGGAACCGTTGAATGATACGCACGACACGGGTGACCGGCTTACGGAGAACACCTATGCCGAGGGTATCCTGCTCAATGGATACACGTTGATGCCCACCGGAAAGCAGTGGAACTTCTGCGATGTAGCCACGGATGATGCCGTATCGAACAATTCGAACAATCAGTACCGATTGATGGCCGAAGGCCGTTGGAGTGCGAACTACAGTCCGATCAGCCAGTGGGCGAACTCCATGCGGGCCATCAATTATCTCAACAAGTTCCTCTATACGGTCGTCGACAATGTACGTTGGGGAACGAACGATGCCACTCACAACCTTTTTCTGACCCGCCTGAAGGGCGAAGCGTATGCGCTGAGGGCCATTCACAAGTTTTACGCCTTGCAGGATGTAGCCGGTATGGTCGATGGGCAGCTCTACGGTATCCAGATTACCGACAAATACCTGAACGAGAGCTCGGACTACAATATCCCGCGCGAGACGTTTGCCAAATCGCTGGAGTCGATCTATGCGGATCTCGAGGCTGCGGCGGAGCGCCTTCCTCTTGTTTACCGGAATGTCTCGGATGCCTCTGAGATACCTTCGGAGTTCGGTGACGTCTCGGTTGCCGATTACAACCAGGTAATGGGAGACCTGTTCCGGCAACGTGTTCAGAGACGGATTGTCCTGGCTTATAAGGCGAAGGTCGCCTTGATGGCCGCCAGCCCGGCATACAATCCCGATGGACAGCATGAAGGAGATGCGCAGTGGGAGAAAGCTGCACAATTGGCGGCGGAGGCTTTGAAGGATATCGAGCTGTCACCCTCCGGGAACCGTTTCTTCGAGGCCAACGAGGTCAACAATTGCCCCATTGTGGAGAACAATAATAACGAGATGTGCTGGCGTACGCACAGTATCGACCAAAGCAGCAGCCTGGAGAAGCAGGTGTTTCCGCCCTCGTTAAATGGCAATGGAGATGTGAACCCGACGCAAAACTTCGTGGACGCCTTCCCTATGGCAGATGGTTATCCCTACGGAGACCCTAACAGCCAGTACGAGGTCGATTCCAAGAATCCCTATGCGAACCGCGATCCCCGTTTGGCTCGCACCGTTATCTATAACGGATCGAGCTTCAAGGGCGCGACGATTATCACCGGCGTGGGCGGAGGCCTGAATGCCAAGGACAGTACCGAACTCTCCACGAGAACCGGTTACTATCTCCGCAAGTTGGTCCGTGAGGACGTTAACTTTAACAATGACGGTGTCGTGACGAATCAGCGCCACTATTGGGTTCATGTCCGGTATACGGAGATATTCCTTGCCTACGCCGAGGCGGCGAACGAGTTTGGAGGCCCCGACTACATCGTTCCGGGGTATGACAAGAGTGCCCGCGATGTGATCGGCGAAATCCGGAAGCGTGCCGGCATCGCTCAGCCCGACAACTACCTGGCCTCGATCGCTTCGCGTGACGACATGCGTACGTTGATCCGCAACGAGCGCCGCCTGGAACTGGCGTTCGAGGGATTCCGTTTCTTTGACCTTCGCCGGTGGAATCTTCCGCTCAACGAAGTCGCTCGGGGTGTTCAGATCAAGGAAGGGAACTTTACCTATATGGATATAGAGCCGCGCGTGTTCGAGCCGTACATGATTTACGGACCGCTGCCCGAGCGGGATGTCCTGACCTTCCCCGCGCTGAAACAGAATGATGGTTGGAAATAATAATAACTGAAAGTCATGAAAATGAACAATCGAATCGTTTACGGAGTCCTGGCGGGTATCGCCCTGGTCATGCTGGGCTCCTGCGAGAACTGGGATCAGGATTTTCCCGATTTCAAATACACGGCCACCTATTTCCCCTACCAGTATCCTGCCCGGGTGCTGATCCTCGGGGAGGATGAACAGGTGGACACGACGCCCGACAACAACGGTGAGTTCAGAATCGGCCTTACCATGGCGGGAGCCTACTCCAACGACCGGGATCGGCGTGTCGAGTATGTGATCGACGAATCGCTCGCCGAGAATCTATCGACATCCACCGGCGTGAAACTCGAGGCATTGCCCCATTCGTACTATAATTTCCACGAGTCGGGGGCCCTCACGATCCCCAAAGGCAGCATGCAGGGATACATGGATATCAAGCTCACGGATGAATTCTTCGCCGATGCCGCCTCCAAAGACCTGAGATATGTGATCCCCGTGCGTATTATCAGTGCACAGACCGATTCCGTCCTGTTCGGGCGTCCTGCGCACCCGGATGCGGATCGCAGGATCGCAACCGACTGGTACGTGGCCCCGATGGATTTCACGATCTATGCGATCCGGTACATCAACCCCTGGCACGGGAAATACCTGTACCGGGGTCAGGACGAGTATGGCGACGGCAAGAAGGTCATCTATCGGAACAAGTATGTGGAGAAGTGCGAACTGGCCGACATCACGACCCTGTCGAAGAACCAGGCGCTCTTCGAGACCCAGGTTCGCAATATCGACGGGAACAGCCCCGGGAAGATCTCCCTGGTACTGACGTTCGATGACGACGGGAAGTGTGCCGTTACGAGCAATGAGTCATCGTATGCGGTCGTGACGGGTACGGGCGAGTTCGTTAAGGATGGCGACAAGTGGGGCGGCAAGAAACGCAATGTGCTGCACCTCTCCTATTCGTACACCGATCCTGCAACCTCCGAGCTCCACATGGTGAAGGATACGCTCGTGGTACGTGACCGCAATGTGAAACTGGAGACCTATTCACCTGTCGTAGAATAGCTGTGGAGGATCGCCGCTGCCGGAAAGGCGGCGGCCGATTCCTCCCGATTGGACCGACCGCGCGGGCCCCGAAGCCCGCACGGTCCGGGCCGGTCATGCATCGGAACGGGGAGCCTGTCGGCTTCTCCGGGGCATTCATTATGCTAATCTCACAACCCGTATGTTGATTTTTATTCTTGGAATCCTTTGTGCCGCAGGACTCTTCATTACCTTCAAGTTCTGGGACAAATATGACGTGGACCCTTTCTTCGCCACCGTCATCAACTACCTTATCTCGGCCCTCATTTCCTATTTCATCTGCGCCGAGAAACCGACCTTCGCCTCGACCGTTTCGGTCGAGTGGCTCCCGTATGCGATAGGGTTGGGGTGCATCTCCCTGATCGATTTCAACCTGAACAGCTACGTGACGAAGAAACTCGGGATCGGGGTGACCAGCATCTCCAGCAAACTCTCGCTGCTGATCCCCGTGACGCTGGCGATCGTCCTCTTCGACGAGTCGGTAACCGCACTCAAGGTGGCGGGAATCGTCGCCGCCGTTGTCGCGCTGGTGCTGATCTCGATCCGTAAGGGTACGGAGCATGCCGGCGGAATACGGTGGAAGAAGATTTATTATTTCCTTCCGCTGTTTGTCTTCGCCGGATCGGGGACGAACGATTTCTTGATGCTGAGCCTCGGGCGGGTCAACAGCGGGGCGCAGGCTTCGGATGTGACGAATGTGGTGTTTGTCGTCTTTACGATGGCTTTTCTGGCCGGTGTGGTTGCGTTTCTGCTGTCGCTGCTTACCGGAAAGACGAGTGCGAAGGGGTTTGTGAAGCGGCGCAACATCGTAGGAGGCGTGGTCATGGGTGTGGTCAGCGTCTGCTGTTTTTCGCTCTATCTCTTCGGCGTGGGCGAACTCACCGAGAAGGGTTGGGACGGCTCCGTGCTGGCAAGCATCTATGCGATCGGCGTCCTGACCATTTCGGTCCTTTGCGGAATCGTCGGATTCAAGGAGCGCTTCTCGACGCTCAACTATGTCGGCATTGTCGTGGCGCTGGCCTCCATCGCAATCCTCTCCGCCACGGCCTGATCGATCAAACCGAGATGTCATGGACGATAGAATAACGTTTGAAATGGCGGGAGCCGTCACTGCCGCCGAGATGGACCCGGCGCTCTTCAACGTCGGGCTGTATGACGGGGATTTGATCCGCCTGCGGTGGTGCGCGGTCCCGGGGCGGGGGGTGCTGCGCCCCAGCGAGGAGGGTGTGACACTGCTTGCCGTCAACCGTGGATACGAGTTCATCTTCGTGTTCCGCGGAACCCGCGTCGATGTGATCCTCAACAATAAAATCGGCCTCTTCCCGTCGTTCGCATTGCTCCCGGCGCAGATCGAGCCGCCCATCAAAGGGGTGCTGCTGGACCTCGACGGCACGTGCGTCAAGAGCGAGGCCTTCTGGATTGCGGTCATCCTGGAGACGGTCAACCGGATGCGGCGCCGTTTCGGCATGCCGCAGCTGCCGGCCTTCGACCGTTCGGAGCTGCCCCATATCTCGGGCCGTACCGTCCCGGAACATCTGCTCTATTGCATTCAGCGCCACTGCCCGCAGGCTGCGTTGAGCGACATGCAGCAGGCGTATACCGAGATAGCCGAGGAGTACATGCGCCGGTTGAACGCCGGAGAGCTGGACATCGACGCTTTCGAACCGGCCGAAGGACTGAAGGAGCTGCTGTTGCTGCTCAAGGCGCACCGCATCAGGATCGGGATTGTCACCTCGGGGCTCTATTACAAGGCGTGGCCCGAACTCCGGCAGGCGATGGACAAGCTGGGGCTCGGCGATGCCACGGAGTTTTTCGATGCGATCCTGACCTCCGGGACGCTGGCCGGTAGGGGCGTGTGCGGCACGATGGGCAATGCCATTGCCAAGCCGTGGCCCAACATCTATTTCGAAGCGGCCCAGGTCCTGGGTTTTACGATGGAGGAACGGGCTCACTATGTTGGGATCGGGGATTCCGGGTCGGACGTGGGATCGCTGCGGCTCATGGGGACGCCTTTTATCGGGGTGGTCCACGGGAACATCGAGCAGGGTGGGACCAAATGCCTGTGCACCCATTACGTCGCATCCCTTGTCGAGGCGAAAACGTTACTTGAAAACTACCTGAAAAACTGACAGCATATGAAAAGAGTGGCATTTAAGATGAAATTGAATCCGGGTTGCCGGGAGGAGTACAGGCGCCGGCACGGCGAGGCCTGGCCCGAATTGCTCGAAAAGATCCGTGAGAGCGGGGTGAGCGACTACTCGATCTTCCTCGACGAGCAGACCGATACGCTTTTTGCCGTTCAGAAGGTCTCCGGGGAGACCGGTTCGCAGGACATCGGCGGAGAAGAGATCGTCCGGAAGTGGTGGGACTACATGGCCGACATCATGGAGGTGAACCCGGACAACTCTCCGGTATCCATTCCGTTGGAGGAGGTTTTTTATCTGAAGTGACCGGCGATGGGCAAAATCAAAGTACATGTGGTGTGTCAGACCCACTGGGATCGTGAACACCGGAGCAATTTCCAGGAGACCCGGCTGCTCCTGGTCGAGATGATGGACCGCCTGATGTCGATGTTCGACAGCGATCCGGATTTTCATACCTTCATCATCGACGGCCAGACGGTGGTCCTGGAGGACTACCTGGCCATCAAACCCTATAACCGGGCGAGGATCGAGGCGCTGGTGCGCGACGGGCGGTTGCAGATCGGCCCCTGGTATACCCTTCCTGACCATACGCCGTCCAATCCGGAGTCGCTGATCCGCAACCTGCTGCTGGGCAAGCAGCTGAGTCTCGAATTCGGGAAGCGGATGGATGTCGGGTATTCGATTTTTTCGTTCGGGCAGATCGGACAGTTGCCCCAGATCTATCGGAATTTCGGGATCGACGAGTTGATCTTCTACAAGGGCGCCCCGCTCAACGAGTTGAAGCACAACGAGTTCTTCTGGGAGTCGCCCGACGGGACCCGGGCATTGGCTTCGCGCTTGGGCGACTGGTTCCGGTGCAACTTCTTTGTCTACTTCACCGTCCCGGTGATTCTGGGCGGGGACATGAACAAGGTCGGGGGTTGGAAGTGCATGTTCAGGGACAAGCGCCGGTTGACGCTCGGTTGCGATCCCCTGTTCGGCTGGCAGCCGGCCGTTGAACTGGAACCCGACATCCGGATTCGGCGCGAGGAGATTCCCCGGGCGATCGAAGACGTGCTGCATACGGTCCGCAACAGCCACAGCCGGAATGTGAAGATCGCGATGGAGGGAATTGATTTTTCGTGCCCGGTGCCCGAGCTGACTGCGGCGATGAAACTCGCCAACGAGGTGTGTCCCGACAAGGTGGAGCTGGTTCAGAGTGACTTGAGAGCCTATTTCGACGATTTCAAAAAGGATGTCGATCTGTCCTCGCTGGAGGTGCTCCGGGGGGAGATGCGGTACGGGCCCATCGGGAAGATCCACAGCGAGACCCTGAGTTCGGCCACGCAGCTCAAGCAACTGACGGCGCAGGCGGAGAACCTGCTACTCCATTATATCGAACCCTATGCGACGTTCATGCGGCCGTATGGGTACGCCTACCCGAAGGAAATTCTGATGGAGGCGTGGCGCGATATTATGAAGGTCGAGGCGCATGACTCCATCCATGGGGCCGGGACGAAGGAGATTCTGCCGAATTCCCTGCACCTGATCCATCAGGCCATCGACATCGCTCAGGCCGTGGCCCGCCGGGGATTCGAGAACGTCATCCGCCAATTGGATACGTCGGAGTTCGACGCCGATACGGTCCTGCTTACGGTATTCAATCCCTTGCCGTATGTGTATGATGGGGTCGTGCGCGTGAAGATCAGCCTGCCGCGGGAGGACTATGCCAAGCTGCTGACGGTCCGTGACCTCGACGGAAACCTTGTCGACAGCTACATCCATGACCGGACCGATGCGGTGCTCGGGGCGGTGAATCCCGAGAACCGGCCCAAGTCGATCTTCGTACGGACGTTCACTGTCGACCTGTACGTGAAGGGAGTGCCTGCCATGGGATACAAGACCTTGACGGTCGAGCGGAGCAAAAATCCCGACTCCGAGGAGAACCCCTTCGGAGAGCCCTATTTCCCCTACAAGCCGATCGTGCGCGGCGACGGGTCGTTGGACAACGGCCGGTTGAGGGTCTCGGTCAACGCGGACTGTACGCTTCGCATCGAGGACCTTGAGACGGGGCAGGTGCTCGAGCGTACGCACATCCTGCGCGACAGCGGGGATGCCGGAAACGTATGGGTCCATGTCGCACCGTCGTTCAATCGGACCTGTATCCCGCTGGCTTCGTCGGCCGAGTTGCGGATCGGGGAGAACTCCTTTCTGCGGGGTAGTGTGGATATCTGTTACAGCCTGCAGCTCCCGACGGGCGTGGAGAAGGATAAGAAACGCCGCAATGCCGATAGCCGCAGGGTGGATATCGTCACAACGGTCTCCCTCGACCGGGATTCCCGGACGGTGCGGTTCCGGACGTCGGTGAACAACTGCGTCGAAGACCACAAACTCTCCGTGCTGTTCCCGACGGGGATTGCGGCCTCCAAGTCGTACAGTGACGGCGCGTTTGAGGTGGTCGAACGCCCGATCGACGTCACGACCAACCATAATGGCCGTACCGGGGATGAAATTCTGCGCCATCCGATGCAGAAGTTTCTGGATATCTCCGACGGCGCTCGCGGCGTTGCGCTGATGAGCAAGGGCATCCATGAGTTCAGTACTGATCTGATCGATGGAAAATCGGTCGTGGAGTTGACTTTGTTGAGGTCCGTGACGCAGACGTTCCCCATTCATGGCGATGTCTTCGTGACCTTTGACGAGAATCCCGCCCAGTCGCAGGGTGAGCAGGTTTTCGAATACGCCCTGAATTTCCATGCGGGCGATTATATGGCAGGGAACGTCATGAAGACGGCATTCTGCTATGTGGTGCCTCCTGCCGTCTATCAGCATGCTCCCGGTACGAAACGGGGGATGCTGCCCCTGGTCCATTCGTTCCTCGAGAAGACGAACGACGTCGTGACGCTGCATGCCGTCAAAAAGGAGGAGTGCGGAGACGATATGATCCTCCGGTTGTGCAACCCGTCGTCACAGGCGCAGCGTGAAACCGTGTCCCTAACGCCGCGGTGTATCCGGGCGTGGAAGTGCTATGCCGATGAACGGGAGATTGCCGAGATCGACGTGAAGGACGGAGTCGTTGAATTGGAGATCGCTCCCTACAAGATTGTGACGCTGAAGATCCGGACCGCCCCCTTGGAA
The DNA here is from genome assembly GCA_019113885.1 of Candidatus Alistipes intestinipullorum. Classification (GTDB taxonomy): domain Bacteria; phylum Bacteroidota; class Bacteroidia; order Bacteroidales; family Rikenellaceae; genus Alistipes; species Alistipes intestinipullorum. Next base: position 38,160 of record DXGO01000058.1, read on the forward strand.
GGGACGTCTCCCGCACAGGCATAATTTCCCGGGGGACCACGCCAGCGGAAAGGGCGTGAGAAAGGGAAGAGCTGCACGATCAAAGTCGTGCGGCTCTTCCCTTTCTTTGCACTGTGTATGGAGGCGCGATCCGCTGCTCCGCTGCGGTTTACTTCGCTTCCGTATAGTTGATGGTGTAGACACGGGGCTCCGATGTGGGCGAATAGCGTTGCGAATACTTCGTTACATACCCTTCGTCATCGAATTCGTAGGAGATGTCGATGTCATCCTTGCCGGCCTGGCTCCCCTGACCGCGCACTTGCTTCAGCAGGTTGCGGTTCGCAACCCCGAGCCGGCCTGTCAGTCCCAGCTCCTCGTCCCACGAGAAGAAGTCATAGTAAAGGTCGAAGTTCTCCTTGTTGGGATACTCTTCGTAGTAACCGTAGCGGTTGATGTAGGGCTCTTCCTCCTTGTAAGTATAGCGCGTCTCCACCAGGTTGCCGTTCTCCCAGACGTACTCCTCCGACTCGCCTTCCTCCTCGACGAGGATCAGACGGTTCTCGTCGTCGTAGGTATAGGTGACTTCGGTCCCATCGTTCCACTCGGCGCGGGTTACGTAGCCTGCCTCGTTCAGGTAGGCCGTGTAGCTTTCCGACTCGTCCTTGAAGGAGTTGTCGCTTGAGGAGTAGATCGTGGTGACGTGGATAACACCCTCACCGTATTCATACAGGAACTTGCGGATGTCGGAGGTCTCTCCGTTTTCCTTGTAGACATTTTCGACCCGTGTAATCCGGTTCTGGTCGTCGTAGGTGAAATCCACCGTTTCGGTCTCTGCGTAGGAAGAGCTCTCATATTCATAGAGAATCTGCGAAATGAGTCTCTCCGGAGCTCCGGGCTGCGGATCCTCCCCGTCGTCGGGAATCTCTCCCTCCTCGGTTGTGGCTTTCTGTTCGACGGTGATCGTGATTTTTGTCGTACCGCTCTCGATGGTGATGGTTGCCTTGCGGTCGGCACCCGAGGTGTTCACATCCAGCGTAATGGTGATGGTATAGTCGCCTGCAGCGTCGCCGTGGTCCGCCGAGAGGGTGATCCAGTCAACCTCCGAGGCACGTGTCTCGGTCACCGTGGCGCGCCATGGCCCGGTTGTGGTGAATGAAATGCCTTCCGCGGGGGTTGCTGCGGTCTGGTTGGCATAGAGGGTGATGTTTTTTGCGGTTCCGGGTGCCAGTTCGATGTCGGCACCCGTCGTTTCTCCGCTGCCGCTGTCGCAGGCAACGAAGGCTGCCGTTGCTACCACAGCAAACAGCAGAGCTTGGAATCTCTTCATGATTTTGGCTTTTGGGCACCCCGCTCCCCGGATGCGGTCGTAAAAGAAAGTGTGGAGCCGTTCGTTTATCTGAAGTAGAGGTTCTGGAATACCCTTGTGCAAATAAACAATACCCCACACCGAACAGGGGCATGCCTTTCGACATGCACTATGACGGTGATGAGTGTTGCCGTTCCCCTGCACAATGAAATTTTCCAGATTTCTACTTCAGGGAGTTGCGAAACACTTTCACTAATTATCTATGTTCCTTTCTATGTTCCTTTTGGAATCACAAAGGTAGAAAATGTTTCTTGAAAAGGCAAACACTCTTGTGGGGTATTGTGCCGACAAATTTCGACAAAAAGTTCCTGAAAACCAATATCCGTATCTGTGGGGTATTTGGCGTACCGTTTGCAGGGCATGGATGAACCGCAGGTGTAATGTGACTGCTGGAAGCCTGCCGGTTGCTCGGGAGCCGGACCTTTGTACGTGACATTCCCTTCGGAAGGTGGTTGGGGATTAAAAATTTTGACTATATTTGTAGATAACAGGTTTGTTTTATGTTCACTGAAAAAATATCGCAACTATGAAACGTTCACGATTCCTGATGTACATGGCTGTCGTGCTGTCGAGCCTGTTGATTTCATCCTGCGCCGTTCATCCTCCACGAAGACCCGGACCTCCGCCGCCGATGCATGAACCGTATCGTCGGCACCCGCCCCGGAAGAAGGCGCCGAAACCCCCGAAACCCCCGAAAAATCGTCGGACAAAGCCCGGCCGGGAGGTGCCTCCGCCACCGCTGCAATATGGCCCCGCAGCTCCGCACCCGGGAAGATAGCCGTTTGTGCGAATCCGCCTGCCGTTACCGTAAAACCATCGGCGGGCGGATTGCTTTTTTGCGTTTTCCTCTTTGTATGGAGTTGCGGTAGCGCCCCTCGTTCTTGTTTGAATACTTATGTCCGTTTGTATTCATGGGAACCCGTGTCCTGCGTTTCTCGGGTTTGCCATTGACTTGTTGTCTGGCCTCGCCCTTGGTTCAGAGAGGGCGGGTCGGTCAGCGGTGTCGTGACCTTTTTAACGGAAGTCTCGGGAAGAGCCTTCTGAAGCGTACCAGATAGCCCGGGATCTTGCCTCCCGCGACAATGAGACTAACGGCCAAGATAATGAGCCCGATGCCGCATGCAATGCGCGGGGTGATGGTTTCGCCGAAGATCATGACGCCGAAAAAGACCGCCGTAACGGGTTCCAGCGCTCCGAGAATTGCCGTAGGGGTCGCTCCGATGTGCTGGATGGCGACGGTGGTGCAGAGAAACGAGATTGCCGTGGGGAAAACGGCCAGGGCAAGAAGGTTGCCCCAGAGATACCATCGCCCGGGCAGGATAACTTCGGTCCCGAACTTCAGCCGCAGGAGAAACAGCGACAATCCGAAGAGCAGTATGTAGAAGGTTATCTTGAGGGTGGCGACCGATTGCAGGCGAGGACGGTTGACGCCGATAATGTAGATGGCATAAGAGAGTGCCGATCCCATGACGAAGAGTGTTCCGGTCAGGTTGAGCGTTGTGCCTCCGCCGCTGCGGTAGAGGAGTCCGATGCCGCCCAGTGCCAGCAAAATGCACCAGAGGGTCTGAGGCGAGAGCCGTTCGTGGAACCCGACGGCCATGATCAACGCCACGAAGATCGGATAGATGAAGAGCAGCGTCGAGGCGATCCCGGCATCCATATAGTTGTAGCTCAGAAAGAGCGACAGCGAGGAGAAGGCGACGAGCAGTCCCAGGACAATGAGTGGCGGAATCTCTTGGCGACGGAGCTTGAAATCGCGGCCGCGGAATTTCAGCATGGCACCCAGCAGGGGGATGGCGAAGAGGTATCGGAAGAAAAGCACCGAATCGGGGTCCATACCATCCTTGTAAAGGGGCAGGGCGAAGAGGGGATTCATTCCATAGGTGGCAGCGGCGACAGCCCCCAACAGGTAACCTTTGGCTTTTGTGTTCATAATGCGCGGATATTTCCGGCAAAAGTACGTTTTTTTTCGTTTCTGCGGCTGCCCCTGACCGTTTCCAAACGTTTCCGACGGCTTCCGATGGTTCCGGCCTCGCCCTTCGGCCTCTCTTGCCTCCGACCCGGGCCATGCCCGGAAATCCCTTGTCAGGCCCTTCGGTTGCCCGATATGGCGCTGCAATCAGCCGAGGTATGGGCTGAATACG
>DXGO01000059.1 GCA_019113885.1 Candidatus Alistipes intestinipullorum
CAGGTCGCAATTCTTCTCGTCCTTGAGGAATACCGCGTAGAAACTGAACGTATGCCGCATGTGGTGCATGGGACGGGCCTTCGCAAGGTCGATCACGCTCACCAGCGGATGCAGCGTCTCGACGCCGAGCAGGTCGTTGTATTCGGTGATGGTCTCGATATTCAACAGCGTCTTCTCCATAGGGGCGGATTTGCGGGTTTTGTTTTACAAAGTTAGCAAATCCGGATGAGTTTTCATCCTCGCTACGACGGGATCGGTGGATATGTGAAGCCTTCCCGTGTTTTGTATAACCCTGGGATGCCGCGCGCAGCATAATTTTGCCGTTGAGATCCAACCAACCGTTATTTACCGCCATGAAACAGACGAAGAAACAAATTTTAATCGCGGTACTTCTACCGGTTATATTGTTCCCGGCATTTTTATCCGCACAGAATATATCCGTAAAAGAGAGACACATGAATACGAAAAAGATTTTGGTGGCCTTCTTCTCGCGCACCGGGGAGAATTACGCCGTGGGCCACATAGAGCAGGGGAATACCCACATCGTGGCGGAGATGATCGCCTCCGCGACCGGCGGAACCCTCTTCCGCATCGAACCGGCAATACCCTATCCCGACGATTATCGGGCCTGCACGGAGATCGCCCAGCGGGAAAAGCGGTCAAAGGCCCGTCCGGCACTCGTCGGAGAGATCGCCGCGGAGGAGTACGACGTCATTTTCCTCGGGTATCCCAACTGGTGGGGCGATCTGCCGATGCCCGTCTATACGTTCCTCGAACGGCACGACTGGCAGGGCAAGGTCGTCATTCCCTTCTGTACGCACGAGGGAAGCGGCCTTTCCGATACGGAGAACCGGCTGCGGACGGCCTGTCGGGGCGCTTCGGTGCTGAATGGGCTGGCCGTGCGGGGAGCCGTGGCGCAGAACGAGCGGGAGACGGCCCGGAGGCAGGTGCTGGAATGGTTGAAACGGTTGAAATATTGAGGATATGAAAAACGTCATGATCCTGACCGGTGCCGGACAGATCGGCATGGCAATCGCCCGGCGCATGGGCGCCGGCATGAAGATCGTCATCGGCGACAAGAACCCGCAGCACGCCGCATCGGTTGCCGAGACGATGAACCGGGCCGGATTCGATGCCCTCCCGGTCGGGATGGATCTCTCCTCGCGGGATTCGATCCTCGCGTTGATCGACACGGCCCGGAGCTGCGGCGAGATCTCGATGTTGGTCAATGCGGCGGGGGTCTCTCCGAGTCAGGCCTCCGTCGAAACGATCCTTCGGGTCGACCTCTACGGCACGGCGGTGCTGCTGGAGGAGGTCGGACGGGTCATCAGCCGCGGCGGGGTCGGCGACAGATCCCCTTCACGGTACTTGGCAACCGCCTGCTGCTCTATCCCGAATCGGGGATCCGGGCGGTCCTTGACCGCAACCTTCGGCCAGCTGCCGAGTAACAGACTACACGAGCTCTCGAATCATCTGATTCGAGGGCTTTTTTCGTGCATATGCCTACCGCTAGTCCAACTGCGCAACTACCGGCAAGACAGCGCAATCGCGCCCCATGGTGAAACAAAGCGGCAACGGGTGCCGTTATCCTCGCAACAACGCAAAAACCACCAATCATGACAACGCCATTTATCCTTTTCAAGGCTCCCCACTGAAGAGCCGACCACCTTCCATCGATTGCCCGCCGTCCCCGGTTGGACGACAACAAGCCCCGATCCGTTCGGGCCAAAAGCTGCACACTCCCCATCTTTGCTGCGACATGAACCTCCTGCCGTTTGCCGGTACGGAAGCGCCTCCGCGCTGAAGTCTTTGCGACCCCGGGATTCCGCGCCGTTCAACTTCAAACGTCGAACGTGCTGCCGGCTCCCGGGCTCGAAAACCGAAGGGAGCGAGGTTGTGTTCTCGTGGCACAAAAACCCCGCATCGGTTTTTTGGCTGCCACTTCGAACCACCTCGCCCTGCGGGGCTGCCCCGCCCGGTCTGCTCCCGAAGGTCGCATCCCGAACCATCCGCCGCTCGCCAGGCTCGCCGCGGATTCGGGGCACGGGACGTCGCTTCCGACCGACGACGCTTGCTGCGCGAAACGGCTCCCGATTGCTTGTTCCACCGTTAACGACCCTGAGCCATGGAGGTAGTGAAACCCAAGGGAGGTCGCCCGCGGAAGAGCGCGGCTACCTTGCGCTCCCGCACGGTACGTTTCCGCGTGAGCGAGGAGGAGTACCTCCGGGTGCAACGCAAGGCAAAGGCCTGCAATCTGACCCTTTCGGAGTATGCCCGCCAGGCGGTCGTCTCGGGACGGATCATGCGCCGAATCGGCACAGAGGAGTTGCGCCTGGTCTCCGAATTGACGCGCGAGAGGAACAACCTGAACCAACTGGCCTTCCTCCAGCACGCCTTCGGTGTCGCCTCCCACGAAGAGGAGCTGCGGCGAATCCTCCGCTTCTACGACGAGGTGATCGGACGGTTAAAACAAAAACTCTAAAACGATGATCGGCAAAATCGTAACCGGCAAATCTTTCGGCGGTGTGGTGCGCTACCTGCTCGGCAAGGAGCCGGGAAAGGCTTATATCCTGACGAGTGATGGCGTGGAGCTCACCGATCAGCAGGCGCTGATCGGCAGCTTCGAGTTCCAGCGCCGGGCCCGCCCCGATGTCGAACGGGTTGTCGGACATATCTCCCTATCGTTCCACCCCGACGATGACCCGCGGATGTCGAACCCGTTGATGCTCGACCTGGCACGGGAGTATATGCAGCGCATGGAGATTACCGGCACGCAGTACCTCGTCGTGCGCCACACCGATACGAAGCATCCCCACGTGCATATCCTCTACAACCGGGTACGTTACGACACGACGCTGGTTCCGGACCGCAACGAGCGCCTGCGCAATATGCGTATCTGTAAAGAACTCAAGCAGGAGTACGGGCTGACTTTCTCGCGCGGCAAGGAGCAGGTTGCCTCGGAACGACTACATGGCCCAGAGCAACTGCGCCACCGCATTTACGACCACCTGTGGAAGCTGCTTCCCTACAGCACCTCCTGGATGGCATTAGCCGAAGAGCTGTCCAAACGACAGGTCGCCACAACCTTTGTCCATCGGGGTGGCGATCCAACGAAGGAGATCCAGGGCGTAACCTTCACCCTGGAGGGACATACGTTCAAGGCCTCGCAGGTGGATCGGAAGTTCAGCTACGGCCGCCTGACGCAACGGATCGAACAGAATCGCCTCCGACAAGCGATGATCGAGCAGGTCCGCAACTATACGGACGAACAACGCCCGCAGGTCACGGCTATTCTACAAAAGCTGGAGTCGGAGAAGCAACGGCAACAGCAACTAGAGGCGCCGCATCGGAATCTGTCGATTGCAGGCAAGCCCTTGACCGAGGAGCAGATCGAGATGCTCCGCGAGGGAGAGCCGATCTTCGTGCGAGGAACGCAATCGGAGGGTTATGTGGTGATGGATGACCGATT
>DXGO01000060.1 GCA_019113885.1 Candidatus Alistipes intestinipullorum
AGCAGACGAAAGTCACTCAGCCGGCCGTATTCCTCCACTCGGTCATCATGGCCAAGGCCCTCGGCGTGAAACCCGATGCCGTTGCCGGACACTCGCTCGGTGAATTCTCGGCCCTGGTCGTCGCCGGTGCCCTCTCGTTCGAGGACGGATTGAAGCTCGTCTCGAAACGTGCCATGGCCATGCAGGCCGCCTGCGAGGCCCAGCCCGGAACGATGGCCGCCATCCTCGGGCTCGACGACAAGGTCGTCGAGGAGATCTGCGCCTCGACCGACGGCGTGGTTGTAGCTGCCAACTACAACTGCCCCGGACAGCTGGTGATCTCCGGAGCCGTGGAGGCCGTAGAGGCTGCCTGTGAGAAGGCAAAGGCCGCCGGTGCCCGCCGTGCCCTGCGCCTGCCCGTCGGCGGTGCATTCCACTCGCCCCTGATGGAGCCCGCCAAGCAGGAGCTCGAGAAGGCCATCAACGAGGCCCCCTTCCAGGCCCCCGTATGCCCGATATACCAGAACGTCGATGCCAAGCCCTACACCGACCCCGCCGCCATCAAGGCCAACCTCATCGCCCAACTGACGGCCCCGGTGCGTTGGACCTATATCGTCAAGAACATGCTGGCAGACGGTGTGACGGAGTTCACCGAACTCGGTCCCGGCACCGTGCTCCAGGGTCTGATCCGCAAGGTCGACGCAAATGCCACCGTAGAGTCGAAATCGACCCTGTAACAAAACCGGATACTCCAAACAAAAAAGCCCTTGCCGGATTGCGGCAAGGGCTTTTTCATATCCGTCACGACGAAACGACAAGCCGGGCACATCCCTTTACAACAGACTCCTGCCGGTGTCCTTCATTTCGGAACGACAACATTACAAATTGTCAGTCAGCGGATTACATCAGCAAGGAAATAGTTTCGCACAAAGTTTATTAAATATTATTAAAAATCCATTGTTTTTTTAAATATACTTATTATATTTGTCAAAGTGTTTAAAAAAATAGAAAGAGGAGCATGACATCGCTGACAGAATTTTTCAACAAACACGAAGACGACTCCCTTAAAGGGATTTCGCACAAAAACAACATCATCAAGCGAAACATCATCGCACACATGGCAGTTAACGGAGAGTGCACGCTCTCGGAATTGACCAAAGAACTCCATATCAGCGTCCCGACCATTACCAAACTGGTGCAGGAGCTCGTCGAAGAGAATATCGTCACCGACCTGGGCAAGGTCGAAACCCCCGGAGGACGACGACCCAACATCTTCGGACTCGCCAACTCGGCCATCTACTTCGCCGGAGTAAACGTCGGCCGTGACAACATGCGCTTCCTGATTACCGACCTGCAGAACAATATCATCAAGGAGGAGAACGACTTCACCTTCGAACTGCAGGACCGCCCCCAGTGCATCGAGCGCATCTGCACGAACATCGAGAACTTCATCGCCAACTGCGGCATCGACCGTGGAAAAATCCTCGGCCTGGGCGTCTGCATGACCGGACGCGTCAACCCAGACACCGGCCGTAGCTACAAATACTTCACCTCCAGCGAGCAGTCGCTGCGCGACATCATCGAGGAGCGGGTCGGCATCCGTGTCCTGCTCGAAAACGACACCCGCGCACGCTGCTACGCCGAATACACCTGCGGGAAATCAAAGGACGAGAGCAACGTCCTCTACCTCCACATGGGTCGCGGCGTAGCCATCGGTATCGTCGTCGACGGACAACTCTACTACGGCAAGAGCGGATTCGCCGGTGAGTTCGGGCACATCCCCTTCTTCGACAACGAGATCATCTGTTCGTGCGGCAAAAAGGGGTGTCTCGAAACCGAGGTATCGGGTATCGCCATCGAGGAGAAGATCTGCCACATGATCGAAAAGGGCGTCAACACCATTCTCAAGGAGAAATACGACAAACAGAAGTCGATCCACATCGACGACATCATCGCCGCGGCGAAGAACGACGACAACCTCTCGATCGAACTCATCGAGGAGGCCGGCGAGAAGGTCGGAAAGGCTGTGGCCTTCCTGATCAACACCTTCAACCCCGAGACGGTGATCGTCGGCGGGAACCTCGCAGCTGCCGGCGACTACATCATGTTGCCGCTCAAGTCGGCTACCAACAAGTATTCGCTCAACCTGGTCTACAAGGACACCAAGTTCCGGCTGTCAAAGATGACCGAGAGCGCGAACGCCTGGGGCGTAGCCATGTTGATCCGTAACAAGGTCATCGGGCTGCGATGAGGCTTGCGGGCCGTACCGTATCGCTGCGCGCCGTGGAACCCCGCGACGTCGATCTTCTCTATGTGTGGGAGAACGATGTCGACCTGTGGGCCGTGAGCGGCACGACGGAGCCCTTCTCGAGGGAGCAGATGGTGCGGTTCGTTGAGCGGCAGCTCGGAGGGGCCGACCTTCTGCATACCGGGCAACTGCGGCTGATGATCGAGGTGCCAAAGCTGGAGGATCAAGTGCAGGTGCAGGAACAAAAGCAGGAGCAGGAGCCAAAACTGGAGGATCAAAAGCAGGGACAGAAACAGACGCCAAAGCAGATGAGTCAGGAGTTTGGCCCAGTCGAAATCCCCGTTCAAGCGGCTGAAGCGGTCGGGGCGGTCGACCTGTTCGAGTACGACCCGATTCATCGGCGCGCAGGCATCGGCATCGTAATCTACGGTGCAAAGCATCGCCGCAGGGGGTATGCCCTCGAAACGTTGGAGATACTTTGCCGCTATGCCCGCGAACAACTCTACCTGCATCAGTTGTGGTGCACTGTCGGGGCCGACAATACGCCAAGCCGTGAACTGTTCCGCCGGGCGGGATTCGTCGAGTCGGGCGTCAAGCGCGACTGGCTCCGAACGTCCGAAGGGTTCCGCGACGAGGTAATCCTGCAGAAAATACTCGAATAACCCGCTTCCGGATATTCCTGCGAAGCGTCCCTCCCGAAAGCGATAAAAAGCGGGCAGCCTCGATCGAGGCTGCCCGCTTTCATTCCATACAGATGCAGAACATTACTCCAGACGGCGCGATCCGTCGGAGATCACCACGTCGTAAATCTTCGGCTCGTGGCCGTATTTGGCATTGAACTTCTCCTTTGCCGTGGCGATGAAGTGGTCATAAAGTTCGTCCTTCACCAGGTTGATCGTGCAGCCGCCGAAACCGCCGCCCATGATGCGCGAACCCGTCACACCGCACTCCTTGGCCACCTCTGCCAGGAAGTCCAGCTCCTCGCACGACACCTCGTAATCCTTCGACATGCCCCAGTGCGTCTCGTACATGCGCTCGCCGACCGTCTCGTAGTCGCCCTTCTCGAGCGCCTCGCAAACGTCGAGCACGCGGCGCTCCTCTCCGATTACGTAGCGGGCACGCTTGTAATCCTCCTCCGAAATCTTATCCTTGATAGCATCCAGCTGCTCCATCGTGGCGCCGCGCAGGAACTCCTGGCCCAGCATCTTGGCGACACGCTCGCACGAAGCGCGACGGTCGTTGTAGGGCGATCCCACCAACTCATGCTTCACGCGCGAATCGACGAGCACCAGCTTGTAGCCCTTCGGGTCGAACGGGAAATAGGCATACTCCAGCGAACGGCAGTCGAGACGCATCAGGCACCCCTTCTTGCCGAACACCGAGGCGAACTGGTCCATGATACCGCAGTTCACGCCGCAGTAGTTGTGCTCGGTCGACTGTCCGATCTTCGCCAGTTCGAACTTGTCGATCCCGCAATTATACAGCTCGTTCAGGGCAAAGGCATAGGTCGACTCCAGAGCGGCCGACGACGACATGCCGGCTCCCAGGGGCACATCACCCGCGAATACCGTATCAAAACCGCCGATCTTGCCACCACGCTTCTGAATCTCGCGGCATACCCCGAAGATGTAGCAGGCCCAGCTTTCGGCAGGTTTGTCCTCTTCGTTGAGGCCGAACTCTGACGACTCGCCCAGGTCGAGGGCATAGGCGCGCACCTTATCGGTGCCGTTGAGCCGGATGGCAGCGACGATCCCCTTGTCCACGGCGCCGGGGAAGACGAAACCGCCGTTGTAGTCGGTATGCTCACCGATCAGGTTGATACGTCCGGGAGATGCGAAAAGAATGGCATCGGAACCATACAACTCCTGGAATTTACTGCTGACTTTCTCTTTCATCATGGTTTTAAGTGATTATTTAAGTTATGTGGTTTCATCCAAGTTGCAACATCCAAACATACGAAGATACGAAAAATTATCCGTATTTCGACATTTTGGCCCACAAAAAAGCCGCACAGATGACCGAAATCTCTTTTTCCCAATCGGCCGGAACCGGATGGCGAACAACCCGAAGGTGCGACAAAAAGAAAATAAAATTTCGATTTGCAAATCCGAAATTGTTTTATACTTTTGTATCAGTTTCGTTTCACAAGCCGAAACCATTTCATACCGACAACTTCAAAAAAACTTATACCCATGAAAAGAGGACTCCTTTTTGCCGCTGCCCTGCTGACTGCGGGCGCAGCGTTCGCCCAACCGAAAATCATCGCGCACCGCGGGTACTGGACAGCCCCCGAATCGGCCCAGAATTCGCTGGCATCATTCTCCAAGGCCGACGCCATCGGGGCCTACGGATCGGAATTTGACGTCTGGATGACCGCCGACGACAAGTTGGTCGTCAACCACGACAAGGTATACAAGGGAACCGACATCGACATGGAGAAAGCAACCGCCAAGGAGATCACCAATATCGTCCTGCCCAACGGCGAAAATATCCCGACGCTCGACGCATACCTCAAGCTCGCCCTCGAGAAACCCGCCACGCGCCTGATTCTCGAGATGAAGTCGCTCTCGGATTTCAACCGCGAGGACCTCGCCGCCCAAAAGATCGTCAAGGCACTGAAGAAATACGACCTGGTCGATCGGACCGACATCATCTGTTTCTCGCTCAACGCCTGCCTGGCATTCAAGAAGCTGCTGCCCGACACGAAAATCTACTACCTGAACGGCGACCTCTCGCCCCACAGTATCAAACGGCTCGGACTGGCCGGCATCGACTATTCGGAAAATGTGCTGCACAAGCACCCCGAATGGGTGAAACAGGCCCATGACCTCGGACTCGAGGTCAATGTCTGGACAGTCGACAAGGAGGAGGAGATGAAGTATTTCATCGACCTGGGGGTCGACTACATCACGACCAACTACCCCGAGCAGCTCCAGGCGCTGTTGAAGTAACCGAAACAAGGCACTAAAACGAGCGGCGGCCCCCATGTTGGAGGCCGCCGCTCATGTATATCCCAAGAGGGCCGCAACCTGCGCCGCGGACGAACTCCGTCCGAAAAGCTGCGTCCACATCAGAGCGCGTCGACAACCTTGACCTCGATACCCCGCTCGCGCAACCGCTCCAGATAGAGGGGTTGCACACCACTGTCGGTAATAATCAGGTCGACCGCCTCGAGGTCGCAGATCTTGCTGAACCCGCGACGCCCGAATTTCGAACTGTCGGCCAGGACCACGACCTTCTGCGCCGCATCGATCATCGCACCGTTGAGCGAGGCCTCAAGCATGTTGGTCGTCGTGAGGCCGAATTCGGGATCGATCCCGTCGACCCCCACGAACAACTTGCTGCAGTTGAAGTTCCGCAGCATCTGCTCGGCGAAGGGGCCTACGACCGACATCGAACTCCGGCGCGTGATCCCACCCAACTGGATGACATCCATATCGGCATGCTGCGAGAGAATCTGCGTCACGGGAACCGACGACGTGATGACCGTCAGGTGGCCCACAGGCTGGATTTCCCGCGCCAGGAACGCCATCGTCGTGCCCGAGGCGATGACAATCGAATCGTCGCGCGAGATCAGCGCAGCACCCGCCGCACCGATCGCCCGCTTTTCGGAGACATTCCTCTTCTCCTTCTCGCTCACATGACGGTCGCTGATGTAGGGGCTGATCAGAATGGCGCTACCATGCGTGCGGTAGAGCTTTTTCTGCTGTTCGAGGTACGAAAGATCTTTCCGGATCGTAACCTCCGAGACCCGGAAGAGCTCGGAAAGTTGCGTTACGGAGAGGGAGCCCTGCTGCTGGAGAAGCATCAGAATACGGTTGTGCCGTTCGGGAAGGCTCAGGATAGTATCTTCGCCGGGTTTGTTCATATACGTATAATTATGAGCGAATATACGAAATTTATTCGATACGGCCACGTGTTTCGGCGAAAAATCCGCTTATGAAAATGATTCCGGACCCATATTCCTCTCCGTGAAGGCTTTGCGGCAGGAATATTTCAGAATACAACGACTTTTATTTTGAAATATAAAAAAGCATTCGTATTTTTGTTGCGAAACAAAACCTAAAACAAAACCCCGAAACAGCACGGCGGCGAAACGCGCCCCACGACGGCTTCGATGCAGGGAACCGCCTTTCGGAGTTTCATCCGTCAACCGAACCGGGCCGCTGCATCGGGCCCCGCTAAACGCCTATGTGGAAACTGCTACAACCCCCTGCCTACAAGCAGGAAATCGCGGCCGACCAGGTCGACGGGAAATACCGGAAAATGCGCCTCCAGGTCTTTATCGGCATCTTTATCGGATATGCCGGATTCTACCTCGTGCGCAAGAACTTCTCGATGGCCATCCCGGAACTCGCCGGCCTCGGATTCGACACCAGTGAACTGAGCATCGTGCTCTCAATGAACGCCATCGCCTACGCCCTCTCGAAATTCCTCATGGGAAGCGTCTCCGACCGCAGCAACGCCCGGGTATTCCTCCCCCTCGGGTTGGTTCTGGCCTCGGTGTCGATGATGTTCATGATCATCCCCGTGACGCTGCTCGGCCCCGAACACAAGCAACTCGCCATCGTTATCATGGCTGCACTG
>DXGO01000061.1 GCA_019113885.1 Candidatus Alistipes intestinipullorum
TAATGTTGGGGTCCAGGGTTCGAGCCCCTGGGGGGGTACCAAAAGAGAGGGCCGATAATCGAACGATTACCGGCCCTCTCTTTTTTGCATTCAATTCTCAAAGTTCCGAAAGAGCCTCGGGGAGAAGGCCCGAAGCAGAGATACCGCATCCCTGCCCCGAAACCTCTTCCTCCCACACGAAGACATCATTGTCTTCCTCACCGCATACCGCCACCCGCTCCAACCATTCTCTCATACGACAAACCAACCCTATTTCATGCGGCAATACACGGACATTCACGCAAACCTGCGAGGCTCATATCCGTATTTCGCAAAGTTCGGCCAGCGTTTCCGTCAAGCACGCGAATCGTATTTCCGGCGAAAACAGTCCGCCTTCCGGCACAACGCACATCCGTACTCCTTTCGTTCGACCTCCGGGCCGATACCCACCACCGCACTGACCGACTTGATCGGCAGCATCAATCCCGACTCGCAGAGCCGTACACCGCAGAACCCTTCGGGCAGAAGTGAAAACAGGACGTGTTGCTCGGCAACGTCCCAGCCGCAATAACCCGGGCTATATGAGTTGGTGATCCGCAGCCCGTCGGCCGACATCCGGGCTTCGAGCCGGTCCAGCCCGCAGGCCACGATCGACTCGGCCAGCACCGATCCCAGGGCATCGGCGACATACGCCACCACGACATCCTCCCCTTCGCGCATCTCATGCAGCCAAGCATCGAGTTCGGCCCCCACGCTTGCGATCAATATTGCAAAACAGCGCCCCTTGCGCAGTTGCGCCGCAATGATCGAGCCGGGATCGAATGTGAGACCGCCAAGTGTCATCCGGTGACCCTCGACCCGGCCCTCCACGATCCGGAAGCCCAGCCGCGGACGGCAGATTCCAAGAGCCTGGGCCGTAACCCGATCCACCAGTGCCTGCACCTCCGCACCCGGCATGGCGGACCCATATCCCAACGTCGCCCGCAACTCCTCGGGCGAGAGGGTCAAATCCTGCACCGAGAGTCGCTCCTCCCAGGCTGCCATCCATTCATCGCGCATCATACGACCAGGTATTTATCAATTTCCTTACCACATCGGCCGTTGCCGTGCCCGTATTATCGTCCGACCACCAGCAGGTCAGAAAACCCTCGCAGGGCGGATCGCCGGCAATCGGGGCAAGCTCGACAGTGTCCGGCGCAAGCCAGTCGGCCTTGACCCATCCCGATGTGGAACGCATGCAACCCTTGGCCCGAACGGGCAATACGCCCGCACCCCGAACCGGGCGAACAGCGTTTCGAGATCGCCCGGAAGGATCGTCCGCCGTACCGGAAAGGTCTCCGTGACAAAACGGGGCTTCGCCTGCGTCAGGATCGGGAAGAGCGCACGGAACCCGGCATAACGTCCGGGAACAGTCGACAACCACCATGCGGCATCGAACGAATCACTCCCCTCGGTAATGAGGGCCCAGGGATTGATCCGCACCAGCTCGGCATGCACTCGGGCGGTCAGTTCGGGCGACGCCACGTCTGTCCGCGTCAGGACGATCACGGGTGCCAGGCGGAACTGGCGGAGGTAATGGTCTCGGTTCAGCCTCATCAGCAGGTCGAAACGCTCCACGTCGACAAGCATCACCACCCCGTCGGGCTCGAAACCCGGAATACGGAGCAGATCGGCAAGGTCCCCGAGTCCCGAAGGTTCGAGAATGACACATTCGGGATCATAGTCATTCCGGATGCGCTCCATCGTATCCGCCAGCTTGCCCCGCAGCGTACAGCAGACACATCCCGCCCGAAGGTCCACCGTCGTCACGCCTCCGTCACGCAGATACACCCCGTCGACCGACTCCTCGCCCGACTCGTTCTCGATGACAACGACCCGACGGTCCGGCAGCACCTCCCCCACCAGCCGTTTGATAAGGGTCGTCTTCCCGCTGCCAAGGAATCCGCAAACAATCAGGTTCAACGACATGTCCCGTCGGCATGCAACACCGCGGCAACCGCCTCACGCAACAGTTCGGCCTCCGAACCGCAAAACGGCCGATGCTGGCAATCCTCGAGGTGTGTCCCGCTCCGTTCGACAATAATCATCCGTGCATCCTGCGACATGCCGATGTTGTGCCACACCCCCGCCGGGATGTTGTAGGTGACTCCCGGCGTCATGCGCACACACTCGAAATCGATCTCCTCCCCCTCGACGGAGGCCGCCACCAGTACGGCCGTCCCCGAGAAGAGGATGAACACCTCGTCGGTCTGCCGGTGCACCTCCACGTCGACCATATCGTCGAGCCCGTGCGTCGGCACGTAATTGAGCTGGGCCACCTGCCAGCCATCGCGGATCAGGAAGGGATTGTACCCTTCAGCGTCATGCCAATATTTCTCGATCATCGTATCTCTGCATTGAAATCGTTCACCGCCCGGTAGAATGCCTCGATGTTGGCCATCGGGACGCCCGGGGGCGTATCGCATCCCGACGAAAGGACAAAATTGGGGTGCCCGGCCGCAAGACGCAGCAACCCCGCAGCCGCGTCGTACACCGCCTCGGGCGTCCCCATCTTGAAGACCGATACGGGGTCCACGTTGCCCATCACCAGAGCCTCCGGCGGACAATCCCGCAATGCGGCGGCCATATCCATCCCGTTGCCGAAATGGTACCCCATACAGCCCGTGGCCACCATCGCCGGGGTACACTGGCCCGTATTGCCGCAATTGTGGAGGATGACGGCAAAGCGATCGTCCTGCACCTGCTCGACAATCCGGCGGACATACACCGACGAAAACTCCCGGCAGGCATCGTCGGAGAGCAGTCCGGCAGCCGGTTCGGCAATAAGCACGCCATTCGAACCGGTGCGCTTAAGGGCCTTACAATATGCGATGATGAACTGCGTGCATTTCTCCAGCAGCATCCGGACCGTATCGGGCTCGATATAGATGCCCATCATGATCTCCGACATGTCATAAAGCCGGCCGGCCAGCGAATAGGGTCCGATGCAGCCGCTCAGTACAGGACGATCCGACGCCGCGGCGATCAGCTCGTTGGCCCGCAGGTACTCCGGGACCCGCCCCGCATCGAGCGAGGGAATCGCCAGCGCCTCGATGCCGGCACGGTCGGAGACAAGGCGTCCCACAACGCTGGGAACATCCTCCTCCGGGAAATGAATCTCCGCCCCGAAGGCCTCCGCCTCGACCGTTAGGTCCATGATGACGGTCGAGGCCGCCGACGGGCAACGCCCGGCAAGCGCCAGCACCGCCTGTGCATGCACCGAACCGTCGGTCACGGCATCAACGACCCGGCGGCCGATCAGCTCGATGCCCGAATGGGTCATGATCGGGATCGCCGCACGTTCGGGCGAGCCGATCAGCCGCCCGATCCATTCCTTCACGTTCAGTTCCATCGTCTTACGCCGTTTGTGCCATGAGTTCCTTCGCCTTCAGCACCGCTGAGTTGGCATTGCTCGAATATCCGTCGGCGCCGATCTGGTCGGCGAACAGCTGGTTGACCGGAGCCCCGCCGACCATGATCTTCACCCGGTCGCGCAACCCGGCCTGCTCCACCGCCTCGATCACCGTCTTCATGTAGTTCATCGTCGTAGTGAGCAGCGCCGAAAGGCACAGGATGTCCGCCTGCTCGGAACGGAGCGTCTCAACAAACCGCTCGGCGGTGATGTTCACGCCGAGGTTGATTACCTCGAAGCCGCACCCCTCGAGCATCGACGCCACGAGGTTCTTGCCGATGTCGTGCAGGTCGCCGTACACCGTGCCGATGACAATCTTGCCGAGCGTCGCCGACTTCCCGCTGGTCAGCAGCGGCTTGATGAGCTCCAGCGCCCCTTTCATCGCCCGGGCCGCCATGAGCAGCTCGGGGACATAGGCCTTGCCCTCCTGGAACTGCTGCCCGATGCATTGCATTGCGGGAATCATGTAATCCGAGATGATCGACTGCGGGTCGACACCCTCCTCCAGCGCCGCGCGCGTCAACTCCACGGCAAGTTCGAGGCGTCCCGCCACAATGGCATCCGAAAGTTCTTGCAGGTTGGTCATAATCCAATCGTTTCGTTTATTCGTTTGTTACCTGGTTTCATTCATCCGGCAAAGTTCCTCACAGGAGCCGTATCGCCGTGCTGCAGCGATAAAGGCCCGGAAATTCTCGGGCGGGGTGTTCCGACCCATGGCGCATCCCGAGCTGATGATATGCCCCCGCCCGCGGGTCTTGGCCACCAACTCCTTCACCGCGGCGTCCACGTCGTCGGGAGTCCCTAGCACAAGTGGGAAGCTCGGATCGACATTCCCCATCAGCACCGTCGACTCCGGTACGAGCCGCCGCGCCTCGGCCATGTCAAGCTTCCAGTCCACCTCGAGAATCCGCGCCCCGGTGCGTCCCATATCCTCGATGATGCCTGTCGTATCGCCGCAAATATGTACCGAAAACGGAATACCGTACGCCTGCACCTCCTCCACCAGCTTCCGCTCGGGTTCGAAGGCAAACTGGCGGTACATGTCGGGAGAAATGAGGTTCGGCCCGGCAAAGGCATCGCCGATCGACGTGGCATGAGCCCCGGCGTCCTTCTGCGCCTTGGCAAATACGGCACTGATGCGGCGGCAATAGTCCAGCACGTCGGCAATCAGCCGGGGGTCTTCGGTCAGCAGGTCCATCATGAACTGCGTCGTCCCGCGAAGCAGGCAGGCGATGCTGAACGGACCCTGGTCGGCACGCCCCATGACGAAGACATGGTCACCGATCGCCTCGACCAGCCGTTCGGTCGCCTCGAGCCAGACGCTGAGCCGCCCGGAGCTCGCCGGATCCGGAATCGGCATGTCATACACGTCACGAAGGTCCTTCAAGACGGGCTGCTGCTCGTCGACTATCGCCGGCTCATCCTCCCGGTAGATCACCTTCGCGCCCACGGCCTCGGCAATCGTCGCATCGTCGAAGTCGATGACGCACCCGTCGTATCCGTACTTCTCCTGCGATACGATGTGGGCCTGCGCCATCTTCCGACCGTCGCGGTTCACCTCTCCGATCTTGTATCCGGCCGTCTCGACCGCATACATGAAGCTCTGCGGTATGACGGGAAGCGTGTCGGGCATGCGCCCCTCGAGAACGGCCATGCAGCGTTCCAATGATGTCATCTCTTTCATATGCTAATTGGTTTTAAGTTTTACGGATGCGACAAGCATGTAAAGCAGTGCGGCCATCGGGATGAACAGGCTGGCCCACTGGCCGCTCAGGTCCGCCACGACCCCCATGAGCGGAGGCAGCAGGGCTCCTCCCGCCACGCCCATGATCATCAGGGCCGAGACCTCGTTCGAACGCTCCGGCGCCGAACGGAGCGCTGCGGAGAAGGCAATGGCAAAGACGTTGGCGCAGCAAAGTCCCAGGACGAAAAGCGCCGCGAAAAGCGTCGTCGCATTGCCCACCGTCATGAAGAGCCCCAGCGCAACGAGCGCCACCGCCATCGAAACCACCATAAATCGCCGCGACGAAATACGCGACAGGACCACGGCACCGCCGAACGTGCCCGCCGTTCGCGCCATGTAATAGAGGCTGCAACCCATCGCCGCACGGTCGAGCGACAACCCGCATCGTTCCGAGAGATACTTTGGAACGGCCGTCATCAGGCCGATCTCGAAGCCGACGCTCAGCACGATGACCGAAAGCAGCATCAGCATGTAACCATCGGACAGCAGCGTCCGGACGCCGCGGAGACCGACCGGTTCGGACCGGGACTCATCCACCGCAAGGCGTGCCATCCAGAGCCACGAAAGCAGCGTAATGGCGGCATATGGAAAATCCAGTGTAAGCTGCCCCCTAAAACCAAGCGATTCTGCCCCCTTGTGCTAAAATAATCCTACCCCTTGATTCCAATATAAAAATACCCCTGCTTGGCAATGCCCGGCAGGGGATTTTTCGTAG
>DXGO01000062.1 GCA_019113885.1 Candidatus Alistipes intestinipullorum
TTTGTTTACATCGTGCTTTGCGTATTTGTTTTGTCAGTTAGCCGGAATCGTGTCGATCTGTAACTAAACTAAACAACCGCAAAAACATGAAAAAGAGGTTATTGGGCTTTTCTATCGCCCTCTCGTGTCTGGCATTCGCCGGGTGTGAGGATGATTCTACGTGGCTTGTCAAGACAACCGACGGCCCGATGGAGATCTCTCGTATCGTCAATCCGAAAACCTATGAGGAAATCTCTTCCGCAGCGCTTGATCAGTTGATTCTGGTTCAAGGCGTAAATCTTAACAACGTAGCCACAATCTTTATCAATGATGTCGAGGCGGAGAAGCCCACCGACATGATTCCTGTCAACGGGTCGATTCTCGTGCGCGTGCCTTATATCGTGCCGACGGAGATCGACAATAAAATCAAGCTGACCGACAAGCAGGGCCGCAGCGTGGAAGCGCCGCTCGAAGTGACCGTCCCCGAACTGGTGATCGAGGGCATGAGTTGCGAATACGCTCCTGCCGGTTCGACGCTGGTGATCTCCGGCAGTTATTTCGACCTTTACGGCATGACGCCCGATGATGGCGTCGTGTTGTTCGGCGATATTGAAACTCCGATTGTCGCTGCGAACAAGACCAGCGTGACGGTACAGGTTCCGGGCAATGTCCCCGCCAACACCACGCTGACCCTCAAGAGCGATATCAAGACGGCCACCTGCCCCGGAAAATACAAGGATGACGAGTATATCCTGCAGACCTTCGAGGACAATACGTGGAACGATTCCTACAAGATCGCCTATGTATCGGGCCCGAACGACCCCGACCATGGCGAGGCCGACGACCCCGCCGGCATCTCGGGCAAATACATGCGTTACCACAATACGTATGCGGGTGGCTGGGCCTGGCAAGGTTTCGACTGGCCGGTAATCAACAATCGTCCCGAAGATTTCGACACCAATGCCGCAGACTATGCTCTCAAGTTCGAGTGCTACGCTGTCAAGGCGCTGGCTGATCCGATTCTCATGATCATCCCGATCAATGGTGGGCAGTCGGATTATCGTTGGGGTGAGGACGAATCGTTCCCGACGGGCGAGTGGCGCACCTATACCATTCCGTTGACCGAGACGGTGGGGGACATCAATACCTGGGTTGAGGCAGCTCAGGCTCAGTTCGTCTTCCATGCAGCCGGAACCGGCAAGGAGTCCTACTGGTGCATCGACAACGTGCGTATCAGCAAGATCAAATAGTTGCGGACGAAGCCGTGTCGTCCCGGCCGCAAGAGCCGGGACGGCCTTCGCCCGTATTTTCCGCTACCATCAAACCAATTGCGAAAAATTGAACAGACCTTCATGAAACGATTTGTGTTGGCCGCACTGTGCCTGTTTCTCGGAATCTCGGCACATGCTGCGATTTACAATATTCTCGATTTCGGCGCCGTATCGGACGGCAAACAACTCACCACGAAAGCGATTCAGTCGACCATCGACGCCTGTGCCGAGGCCGGGGGCGGCGTAGTCTACGTCCCGGCCGGCGACTACCTGGTCGGAACGCTCAGCCTGCGCTCGAACGTTGAATTCCGCTTCGAGACCGGAGCCCGGCTGATTGCCACGACGGACCTCAGCCAGTATACCCGCCACAGCAAGGAGCTCGACGGCGTGTTCTATACGGAGGATTGCAGCAATGTCTCCATTACGGGCAACGGTGTGATCTTCGGTCAGGGCATGGAGTTCATGGAAGCCGACCATCCGAAACGGATTCTGGGCCCCGTGCTGAATTACATCCGTCAGGGTGAGGATTTCCGCAAGCTCGACGGCGGGGTGGGCGACGGCCCGCTGTATCCGAAGGACCGCTTCCACCAGATGATCGTCTTCTCGAACTGCACCGACGTGCGGCTGAGCGATTTCACCTGCATCGACGCTCCCTACTGGACATTCGTCCTGGTGCATTGCGACCGGATCAAGGTACATGGACTGACGATCAACAACAACCTGCTGATCCCCAACAGCGACGGCCTGGACATCATTTCGTCGAGCAACGTCGACGTCTCGGACTGCTACTTCTCGTGCGGTGACGACGCCATCGTGCTGGCCGGCTATGCCGAGCACTTCGGCGACCCGGGTTTCCGGGGCATCCGCCGTCCGTCGATGAACATCAATGTCTCGAACTGCATCCTGCGGTCGCGCTCGAGCGCCATTCGTATCGGCGGCTGGGACCAGAACCCGATGTCGAACTACAACTTCAACAACATCGTCATCTACGATTCGAACTGTGGCATCAACATGACGGTGCGCGACTCGGGCGGCTTGGACAACGTCTGCTTCTCGAACATCCGCATCGAAACACGCCTGCATTCGGGCGACTGGTGGGGCAACGGCGAGCCGATCAAGATTTCGGCCATGCGTGGGGTTCCCGACAATCCGGTGGGCATGATCCGCAACATCCATTTTACGAATGTCACGGCCACGGCCGAGAATTCGGTGGTGATCTACTCGTCGGACGAGTCGGCGATCGAGAACGTGACGTTCAACAACTTCGAGTTCCGCATGCGTACGGGAGCCTGGGAGGAGCGTGCCGGCGGTAACTTCGACCTGCGTCCCAATATCGTCCCGGGCAAGGAGCTCTACGAGAGCAATATCCCGGCGGTCTACATCGAGCATGCCCGGAACATCTACTTCAACCAGGGCATCATTTCCTGGGACCCTACGTGCACGTACAAGCCCTACCATACCCATGCCATCGAGGCGGTGCGCGTCGACAACCTGAAGATTCACAACACGAAGGCGCAGTCGTCGCCCTCGAATCCGAAACTGCCGGTGCTCTCGACCCGAGACTGCTCCGGTGTCAAGGCCGAATTTGACAAATAAAAACTGAAAAAACCATGAAATTCAGAACGATGATCTGTGCGGCCCTGGCGGCCTTTTCCGTGGCGTGCGCGCCGTCTGAGGAGAAACCGTTCGTTACGATGCGTGACGGCCGCTTCTATATCGGCGATACCCCTTACGCCTATGTGGGAACCAATTTCTGGTATGGGGCAATTCTCGGCTCGCAGGGCGAGGGCGGCAACCGGGAGCGGTTGTTGCGAGAACTCGATTTCCTGAAGGAGTCGGGCATCGACAACCTGCGCATCCTGGTTGGCTCCGACGGTGTAGACGGCATCCCCTCGAAGGTCGAGCCGACGCTTCAGACGGCTCCGGGGGTCTACAACCAGGAGATTCTCGACGGACTCGATTTCCTGCTCTCCGAGATGGGTAAGCGGGGCATGTATGCCGTTCTCTTCCTGAACAACAGCTGGGAGTGGTCGGGCGGCTATTCGCAGTACCTCGAGTGGGCCGGTTGCGGCAAGGCTCCGGTTCCGGCCATTGACGGCTGGAGCACTTTCATGGAGTATGTCGCGCAGTATGCCGACAACGAAGCGGCACACAAGCTCTTCGCCGACCACGTGCGCTTCATCCTGACGCGTACCAACGCCTATACGGGACTGAAATACGTCGACGACCCGGCGATCATGGCCTGGCAGATCGGCAACGAGCCCCGGGCGTTCAGCGAGGCGGGGAAAGCCGGATATACGCGTTGGATGAAGGAGGTGGCTGCGTTGATCAAGTCGCTCGACCCGAACCATCTGGTGTCGACCGGCAGCGAGGGCAAGGCCGGGAGCGAGGGCGACATCGCTCTCTACGAGACGGTGCACTCCGATCCAAACATCGACTATATGACCATCCACATCTGGCCCTACAACTGGGGCTGGATACAGAAGGAGGATGTCGGTGCCAACCTCGATACGGCGATCGCCAACACGCGCGAGTATATCGACGAACATCTGGCCGTAGCGGCCCGTTACGGCAAGCCGGTCGTGATGGAGGAGTTCGGATTCCCGCGTGACGGATTCCGTTTCGATAAGGCCGCCCCGACGACCTGCCGGGACCGTTACTACGAGGCGGTTTTCTCCTACATCTATGAGAACATGCTTCAGGGAGGCGGCTTCTCGGGCTGCAACTTCTGGGCCTGGGGCGGTTTTGCCCGTCAGTCGCCCGACCGTATCTACTGGCAGCGCGGCGACGATTATATGGGTGACCCGGCCCAGGAACAGCAGGGACTCAACTCCGTATTCGCGAGCGACAGTACGACGCTCTCCATCGTGAAACGTTATTCCGGCATGTTGCGCGAGCTCCGTTGACGGCTGCGGCGCACTGTTCAAGCGACCATGAAAAGAATTGGATTGTTTCTGTCGGCCGTGTGGTGCTGGACACTGTCGGCCGGCGCACAGAATTTCTCATACGAGGTAGTACAGCAGGGCGACGGGGTGTTCTACGCCCCGGCGAGTCCTGCAGTCGAACTCACCGTGGCCAACGAGGGGCAGCGGGTCGACTCGACCTGCGTGTCGCTGACGGTCACGACCGACGACCGTCGTCCCGTGGGCAGCTTTGCGCAGCAGGTGGTGCTGCCGGCCGGGGCTCGGGTTCCGGTACGTTTCACCTTCACGGTGCCCGGCCCGGGCTTCTACCGCTGCCTGCTGACGGATGCCGAAGGTACGGAAATCCGACGTTTCAACATCGGCTACGAACCCGAGTTCATCGTCTCGCTCGGCGATGCCCAGCCCGACCTGCGGGAGTTCTGGGACCGGGCCCGTGCGGAGCTCGATGCCGTCGATCCGGAGTATGAAATGACGCTGCTCCCCGAGAAGTCCAGCCGGATCCGCGAGATTTACCTCGTGCGGATGAAGTCGCTGGGCGGAGTGACCATCCAGGGTTACTATGCCCGCCCGGTGAAAAAGGGGAAATATCCCGTCATTGTCGGCTATATGGGCTATGGCTCGAAGCCGTGGTGTCCCGACCCGAACAACCCCGAGTTTGCGGAGTTTGTCCTCTCGGTGCGGGGGCAGGCGCTCAACGAGCCCGACAATACCTATGGCGACTGGATCACCTGGGGTCTCGACGACAAGGAGCACTATTACTACCGCGGAGCCTTCATGGACCTGATCCGTGCGATCGACTTTGTCTGCTCACGCGAGGAGGTGCGCCAGGATGCGATCTTCGCCGAGGGCGGCAGCCAGGGCGGAGCCTTCACGCTGGCGGCCTGTGCCCTCGACCACCGCATCCGCGCGGCTGCTCCCTACATTCCCTTCCTTTCCGACTATCCCGACTATTTCCGGATCGTGCACTGGCCGGCCGAACCGGTGTTGAAGCGCCAGCGCGAACTGGGTATCAGCGACGAGGAGCTCTACCGTACGCTGTCCTATTTCGACATCAAGAACCTGGTGCCGTGGATCACCTGCCCGGTGATGATGGGCGTGGGGTTGCAGGACGAGGTGTGTCCTCCGCACACCAACTTCTCGGGATACAACCGGATTACCACGGAGAAAACGTATCGGATTTTCCCGCAATGCGGCCATGACGTAGGCCCCGAATGGTGGCCGGCCCGTGCGGAGTTCTTCAAGAAATACCTTTGATTTCGTATGAAAAAAATGATTTATACGTTGGCCGTCGTCCTGATGGCGGTCTCCTGTTCCTCCTCGTCGGGCAGCGAGGAGCCGACCCCTCCTCCGACCTCGGACGAGGGCGGGTTCAATGCCAACCAGTTTACCCTGACGACGACGCTCTGTACTGAGAATCCGTCCCCCGAGGCGGTGAAGGTCTATGACTTCCTGCGGGAGAACTTCGGAAAGAAGGTGATCAGCGGCGCGATGTCGAACGTGTCGTGGAACATGGACGAGGTGGAGTGGCTCCACACGACGACCGGGTCCTATCCGGCGCTGTGGTGCGTCGACTACATCCACCTGGCGTGGGGTGAGCCCGACTGGACGGGGTATGCCGACCTGGATATGGCCCAGGAGTGGTGGGATGCCAACGGCCTGATGGCCGCATCGTGGCACTGGAACGTCCCCAAGAAGCAGGGCGATACCGCTCCGGAGGATATGGGCTTTTATACGGCGGATACCGATTTCGATGTTTCGCAGGCGACTGTTCCGGGAACCTATGAGAACGGTATCGTTGAGGCCGATTTGGCGAAGATCGCCGTGCACCTCAAGCGGCTCCGCGACCGGAACATTCCGTTGTTGTGGCGCCCGTTGCACGAAGCCGCTGGCAAATGGTTCTGGTGGGGTGCCAAGGGGCCCCAGCCTTTCAAGGACTTGTGGATTTACATGTTCAACTACTTCCAGAAGGAGGGGTTGAACAACCTGATCTGGGTGTGGACGAGCCAGAACAACGACCTGGGCTGGTACCCGGGCGACGCGTATGTCGACATCGTGGGCTACGACTCCTATCCGTCGACGGATTTCCACGCCTCGCTCGTGGGGACCTTCAACAGCCTGGCATTGATGACCGGGGGCCGCAAGCTGCTGACGCTGTCCGAATGCGGCGGCATTCCGATGCCTT
Organism: Candidatus Alistipes intestinipullorum; assembly: GCA_019113885.1. Lineage (GTDB taxonomy): Bacteria > Bacteroidota > Bacteroidia > Bacteroidales > Rikenellaceae > Alistipes > Alistipes intestinipullorum. The sequence goes on from DXGO01000062.1 coordinate 6,357, forward strand.
CGGCAATGTTCGAGTCGGGCGATATGTGGTCGTGGTTCATGCCGTGGTACGGTGAATACACGAGTGGAAACCCGGACGATCAGGAAGAGGAACGGGTCAATTCCGAGAAGGACTTCCGGAAGATCTTCAGCGACGAACGGGTCCTTACGCGGGATGAGATGCCCGACCTGCATGCCGATTGACAGGAGAATGTGGAATGGAGAGAATGACAGGGCCCGCCTTTTTTGAGCGGGCGGGCCGCTAAAACAATCGAAACCGAACATGAAGCGAGAACAGATGGAATGCGTCGGCCGCCTGGCCGACGAGATGCGGAAGGAACTGACGGATAATATCCTGCCGTTCTGGATGAAATTGGCCGATCCCGACCGGGGCGGCTTTTACGGACAGATTACCGGCCGTGGGGAGCTGCATCCCGATGCGCCGCGTGCGTCGGTGCTCAACATGCGGTTGCTGTGGACCTTTGCGGCGGCTTTCCGTGTGACGGGAGACCCCCGTTACCGCGAAATGGCCGAGCGGGCCAAAACCTACGTCGAGCAATGCTTCGTGGACCCCGAATACGGAGGGGTCTACTGGTCGGTCGATGCCCAAGGGCAGCCGCTCGACGCGAAAAAACAGATATACAGTCAGGGTTTCGCTATCTACGGCATGAGCGAATATTACCGTGCCACGGGTGACGAGAGCGCTTTGGCATGTGCGAAGGCGTTGTTCGAGGCGACCGAGGCGCATGCCCACGATGCCCGTTACGGCGGTTACTGGGAAGCTCTCGGACGCGACTGGTCTGAAATAGCCGACATGCGGTTGAGCGCCAAGGATTCGAACGAACGCAAGTCGATGAACACCCACCTGCATGTGCTGGAGCCCTATACGAACCTCTATCGGGTATGGAAGGAGCCGCGCCTCGAGGCGCGTATCCGGGAACTGATCGATGTCTTCTGTACGAAGATCGTCGACCCGCAGACCGGACATTTCAACCTCTTCTTCGGCGACGAGTGGGATGTCCGCGGGAGCATCGTTTCCTACGGGCACGATATCGAAGGTTCGTGGCTGCTGCATGAGGCGGCGCTCGAACTGGGCGACGAGGCCCTGCTGAAACGTGTCGAGCCGGTTGTCTGCCGTCTGGCCGATGCCGCCTCCGAAGGGTTGCAGCCCGACGGGAGCATCATCTATGAGAGCGACCCGGCCCGCGGAACCGTGGACCGTGATCGCCATTGGTGGCCGCAGGCCGAATCGGTGATCGGCTACCTGAACCTTTTCCAGCATTTCGGCGATGAGGAGGGATTGCGGCGTGCCGAGGCGGCGTGGCGTTATATCGATGACCGGATTGTCGACCACGAGGGTGGCGAGTGGTTCTGGAGCCGCAAGGCCGACGGTACGGCCAACCTCGATGACGACAAGGCGGGTTTCTGGAAATGTCCCTATCACAACAGCCGCATGTGCCTTGAGGTGATCGAGCGGGCGGCTCAAATGCAAGCGTTATGAAAAGGATTGTACTGTTGCTGCTGGCCCTCGGCGTACTGGGGGTGGCAGAGGCTTCGCAGCCCGTCCGCGATGAGGCGACCGATGCGCTGTATGCGGCTCTGAAGCGGATGACCGCCTCGGGCTATACGATGTTTGGCATGGCCAATGCGTTGACGATTGGATACAATAACAACAAGGAGGGCTTTATCGAGAGCTCGGATATTCGGGAGGTGACGGGCGACAACCCTGCTTTCGTGGAGAGCGATCTGATGTGGTACAGCGACCCGGAATTCCGCGAGCGTGACATTGAGGCATTGCGTCGCGCTTATGAACGGGGTGCCGTCATAGGCTACTGCTGGCATCTGGGCGGCCGCCTTTCGGGAACCTTTTACGTCGATGGCCCGAATGCCGTGGACCGCGATCTGGCTCACCGGATTGTTGCGAATCCCGACCGGGCGTCGAATCCTGATCTGGACTGGTTCCTGACCAAACTCGACACGCTGGCTATTCCGGTTTTCCGTGAACTTGGCTTCCCGCTGGTCTTCAGGCCTTTCCATGAGATGACCGGCGAGTGGTTCTGGTGGGGAAGCGGAGCCGGCCGGGAGACCTACAAGCAACTCTTCCGGTTGACGGTCGACTACCTGCGCGAGGCCGGTGTGCGCAACCTGCTCTATTGCTGGGCCCCTGACAAGGATGCCGATTTCGGCTATTACCCGGGAGACGACTATGTTGATGTGCTTGGATACGACGGGTATGAACCGGGGTTGAAACCCTACCTGACCCCCGAAAAACTGACCCGTGAATTGGGTCGTATCGTGGAGTATGCTGCCCGGCACGACAAACTCGCCGCCTGGACGGAGGTGGGATTGCGCACCGATGCGGGTGCCGAACGGTTGGCCTATCCGACCTCTATCCCCGATTTCTGGACCCGTTACGTGTGGAATGCCGTGAAGAACGATCCCCGTACCGATCGCCTGGCGTGGATCATGTGCTGGTACAATGCCGACTGGAACGGGGATGGGAGCGGCGTACCGTTCGTTCCCTACGCCGGGATGGACAAGGAGGGCTCGGAGGCCGCCCTGGCCGATTTCCAACGCCTGTTTCATGAGAACCGGATTCTGTTCGAACGTCGCATGCCGCCTCTGCGCGGGGCGAAGGATGACCCGGCTCTTTTTGTGTGTCCGCAACATCCCGTGCTGGCTCCGGGCGACACGTTGACGTTGCTCGGCGGACCGGTCGGCACCTGGTATGATGGAGCCGAAGTCAGCTGGCACTCTTCCGATCCCTCGGTGGCCGAGGTCGACCCCCATAGCGGAGTGGTGAAAGCCCTGCGACCGGGATATGCGGTCGTCTCGGTTGAATGCAATGGTTGCACGGCATCGACCCGGGTGGCCGTGCTTCCGGATAATCGAACCAACGAATGATCTTTTCAAATACATAAAAACATGACACCTGTTTTTTTCAAAGAACGTCTTGCCGCCCTGAAAGCGGAGTACGAAAAATTGATCGCTGAACCGAACAAACCGTCGTTGACCAACGGCGTCTGGACCCGTTACGAGCATCCGATTCTGACGGCTGCCCATACGCCGCTCTTCTGGCGTTATGATCTGGATGAGGCGACGAACCCTTATCTGATGGAGCGTATCGGAATGAATGCCACCCTGAATTCGGGAGCGATCAAATGGAAGGACAAGTACATTGTGGTAGTTCGCGTTGAGGGGGCCGACCGCAAATCGTTTTTTGCCGTGGCAGAGTCGCCCAACGGCATTGACAACTTCCGTTTCTGGGACTATCCGATCACGATGCCCGATACGGACGACCCCGCCACGAACATCTACGACATGCGTCTGACGGCCCACGAGGACGGCTGGATTTACGGCCTCTTCTGCGCCGAACGCCACGATCCGAAGGCACAGCAGGGCGATCTTTCGTCGGCGACGGCAACGGCCGGTATCGCCCGGACACACGACCTGGTGAACTGGGAGCGTCTCCCGGACCTGAAATCCCCGAGCCAGCAGCGCAACGTCGTGCTGCATCCGGAGTTCGTCGACGGGAAATATGCCCTCTATACGCGTCCCCAAGATGGATTCATTGACGCCGGCAGCGGCGGAGGCATCGGCTGGGCCCTTGTGGACGACATGACGCACGCCGAGGTGAAGGAAGAGAAGATCATCAACCTGCGCCACTACCACACCGTCAAGGAGGTGAAGAACGGCGAAGGCCCCCATCCGATCAAGACCCCGCAGGGGTGGCTTCACCTCGCTCACGGCGTTCGCGGATGCGCCTCGGGCCTGCGTTATGTGCTCTATATGTACATGACGGCGCTCGACGATCCTACGCGTGTCATCGCCGAGCCGGGTGGCTATTTCATGGCGCCTGTGGGCGACGAATACATAGGCGACGTGATGAATGTCCTCTTCTCGAACGGCTGGATCGCCGATCCCGATGGCCGGGTATTCATCTATTACGCCTCGTCCGACACCCGTATGCACGTCGCCACGTCAACGGTTGATCGCCTCGTGGACTACTGTTTGCATACGCCGGCCGACGGGCTGACCACTTCGACCTCGGTCGAGACGCTCAAACGCCTGATTGACAAGAATCTCAAAAAACGCTGATCGGGCGCGCCTGTTGAACCTGAAAAACTGAACGTATGATTCGATTCCGGGAAAAAGTGGGCTACGGCTTCGGCGACATGTCCTCGTCGATGTTCTGGAAACTCTTCGGTTCCTACCTGATGATCTTCTATACCGATGTTTTCGGACTCCCGGCGGCTGTTGTCGGAACGATGTTCCTCGTCACGCGAGTCTGGGACTCGGCGTTCGATCCGATCGTCGGGGTCATTGCCGACCGTACGCACTCGCGCTGGGGCAAGTTCCGTCCCTACCTGTTGTGGCTGTGCGTGCCCTTTGCCCTGATCGGCGTGCTGACCTTCACCACGCCGTCGCTGGGGTTGACGGGCAAGATCGTCTATGCCTATGTGACCTACTCGTTGATGATGATGGTCTATTCGGCCATCAACGTCCCTTACGCCTCGCTGCTGGGTGTGATGAGCCCCGATCCGAAAGACCGCAACATTCTTTCGACCTACCGCATGACGTTCGCCTACATCGGCAGTTTCATCGCACTGTTGCTCTTCATGCCGATGGTCAATTTCTTCAGCGGCGGCGACACCTCGATCGAGGCGCAGCGCCACGGCTGGACGATGAGTGTGGTAGTGATCGGCGTACTCTGCGCCGTGCTGTTCTACGGGTGTTTCGCCCTGACGCGCGAGCGCGTGAAGCCGGTTCGAGAGAAACAGGCTCCGCTGCTGGACGACCTGAAGGACCTGCTGGGCAACCGCCCCTGGTGGATTCTGCTCGGGGCCGGGGTTTCGGCGCTGGTCTTCAACTCGATCCGCGATGGTGCGACGGTCTACTATTTCAAGTACTATGTGGTCGAGGCGGAGCATTCGGCCGTCACGCTCTTCGGCGTTCCGTTTGTCCTCTCGGGACTCTACCTTGCCGTCGGACAGGCTGCCAACATCCTGGGTGTGATCCTCGCGGCTCCGGTCAGCAATCGCATCGGGAAGAAACGTACATACATGGCTTCCATGGCCATCGCTACGGTGCTGAGCATCGCCTTTTATTGGTTGGACCGTGACAACCTGGGGATGATCTTCCTGTTTCAAGTGCTCATTTCGATTTGTGCAGGCAGCATCTTCCCGATCCTTTGGTCGATGTATGCCGACTGTACCGATTACTCGGAGCTTCGCACGGGTAACCGTGCGACGGGCCTGATTTTCTCTTCCTCGTCCATGTCGCAGAAGTTCGGATGGGCCATTGGCAGTGCCGTGACCGGCTGGCTGCTGCACTATTTCGGCTTCCGGGCCAACGAGGTGCAGAGCGTCGAGGCGATCAACGGCATCAAGATGTTCCTGAGCTTCCTCCCGGCCGTGGGTACGGCCCTTTCGGTCTTCTTCATCTCGCTCTATCCGCTCTCCGAGCGGCGCATGCAATCGATCATGGTCGAGCTGGAGAACAAACGTGCTTCCTCATCGAAAAATCAATAACCTAACATCATGAATTCGAAAATTTTTTCCGTAACAGCGTTTATGCTTATGTCGACGTTCGCCGCCTGCGACGGACCCGACTCCGTTGCGACGTCGGACCCCGAGGCCACGCCGCAGACCGTAGCACTTCTCACGAACCTCAAGACGCTTGCCGCACGCGGCACGATGATCGGGCATCAGGATGCGTTGGCTTATGGCGAGGGGTGGTATGACGAGGCCGGACGTTGCGATTTCCGCGATGCCTGCGGTCACTATCCCGCTCTGTTCGGCTGGGAGGTCGGCGAATTGGAGCAGGGTGCCGCCTATTCGCTCGACAGCGTCTATTTCGACCGCATCCGTGATTACATGAAGCAGGTCTATGCCTGGGGCGGTGTGAATACGCTCAGCTGGCACTCCCGCAATCCGTTTACCGGTGGCGATGCCTGGGATGTCAGCTCCTCCGAAGTGGTGGCAAGCATCTTGCCCGGAGGCGCGAAAAACGCTCTTTACGAAGAGTGGCTCGATCGCCTTGCCGACTTTTTCCTGAGTCTGAAAGACGACAACGGTACGCTCATTCCTGTGATCTTCCGCCCGTTCCATGAGCTGACCGGCAGCTGGTTCTGGTGGGGGCGCGACCTGTGCAGCGTAGATCAGTACGTGGCTCTGTGGCGCTATACGGCCGACGGGTTGCGCGCCCGCGGAGTGCACAACCTCCTGTGGGCCTATTCGGCTGCCGGATATGCCTCCGTCGAGGAGTTTGCCGAGCGCTATCCGGGCGACGGGTATGTCGACATTGTGGGATTCGATGCCTATGACCAACCGAACAGCGGGTTCTCCGACGATGTTCGGGCACGGACGGCCATCCTGCTGGAGTTTGCCGCTGCACACGACAAACTCCCGGCATTTACCGAGACTGGCAGCGAAGGGTTGAAGGACCCCGAGTGGTTCGAGAATACGCTTTATCCGCTGTTGCAGGGACAGGGCCTTTCCTACGTCATGCTGTGGCGTAACGCCTACAATATTCCGGGCCATTTCTATGCAGCCTGGCCGGGCTATGCCCCGGCGGCGCAGAACATGCGGCAATTCGTTGAGCGAGAGGATGTCCTGACGCTCGATGAGATCGGGTTGCTCTACGAGTAGCCCGATTGCGTCCGAACGACGCGATTACGGACCGGTCGGGGCAGGGCAGGAACCCCGCTCCCGACCGGTCCGTCGTTCGGAGGCTGTTGTTTTTTTGCTCGAAAAACCGTATATTCGTCACACCTAAAGCTGCGAATGAATGATGATCCCGACCAAAAACAACAGCGTGCTGCATGAAATTACACCTCTCTCCGAAGCCGACTGCATTTATGTCATAGAACGCAAGAAGGCCGAATTCAACTATCCGATCCACACGCACCGCGAATTTGAGATTAACTACATCGAGAATGCCGCGGGGGCTCAGCGCGTCGTGGGAGACTCGATCGAAGAGATCAGCGACTACGAACTGGTGCTCATATCGAGCGGGAATCTGGAGCACGGTTGGCAGAACCACCACCTTGTGCCGGGCAACATCCGGGAGATCACCATCCAGTTCTCGGACGACTGGTTGTCGGAGAAACTGTTGGACAAGAATCAGTTTCACTCGATCCAGACGATGTTCCAGAACGGCTGCAAGGGACTCTCGTTTTCGCTGGCTACGATCTTGCGTGTGCGGCCGCTGCTCAACTCGCTGACCTGTGAACTGCAGGGATTTTATCTGGTCATCACGTTCCTGACGCTGCTTTATGAGTTGTCGATTTCGCGCGATACGCGGACGCTGGCCAGCAATGCGTTTGCCCATGTCGATAACAATATCCAGAGCCGTCGCATCCGCCTGGCCGATGCCTACCTGCAGCAGAATTTCGCCCGCAACGTCACGCTGGGGGAGGTGGCCCATTTGGTCAATATGAGCGAGGTGGCCTTCAGCCGCTTCTTCAGCCAACATACGGGCAAGAGTTTTACGGAGTACCTGATCGACATCCGGATCGGCAAGGTCGCGCGTTTGCTCATCGATACGAACAAGACCATTGCGGAGATCTGCTACGAGTGCGGTTACAACAACATGTCGAATTTCAACCGCCTGTTCCGGCGTAAAAAGGGGTGTACGCCCCGGGAGTTCCGCGACATGTACCGCAAGAAGCAGGTGATCGTCTGAGCCGGGCGTTGCTGCGCGCACTCTTCTTTGTTTTCGCCTTTTCGGGGGTTCCCGGCGTTCGGGAGCCCGAACGGCCGACGGGCCCTTCGGACAGACTCGGGATGCATTGGGCTTTCGGGTGCGCCTCTGTGGGGCGTAGCGCTATGCTTTTGCAGAAATCTCTGCGTACTACCTTTTCAATCCCAACCTTGAAATCTTTCCTATGAAACGATTCCTTTCCCTTTTAATCATAACGTGCTCCCCGCTTTGGGCGTGGGGCCAGTTCTCGTATGACGGGGATTCGGCCTGCAAACCCTTTTCCGCCGCCCCGTCCGTCTCCGGGGCCTTCCGTTTTGCGGTGATCGCCGACCGGTGCGGCGGCGAACGCCCGGGTGTTTTCCGCCAGGGTGCGGAGCGCGTCCGCGAATACGATCCCGATTTCGTCGTATCGATCGGTGACCTGATCGACGGGTATACCACCGACCGGGCGTATGCCACCCGCCAGTGGGAGGAGTTCGAAACTCTGCGGCAGCTGTTCGGAGCGCCGTTGTTCTATACTCCGGGAAACCACGATTACAGCAATGCCGTGCTGGCAGCCCTTTGGAACGAGCGCTTCGGCTGCAGTTATTACTCCTTCCGGATCGGGGCGTCGCTGTTCCTCATACTTAACAGCGAAGAGAAACTCGAGAACGGACGCACGGGAATCTCCGATGTGCAGGCCGAGTATTTCCTCCGTGTCCTGGCGCAGGAGACATCCGGGGCCCCGATGTTCGTCGTCATGCACACCCCGCTGTGGTTTACCGGAACGGATTCCAACTACAATCGCCTCGAGGAGCAGTTTCTGAGGCGGAACGTCACGGTTTTCAGCGGCCATACGCACCGTTATTACCATGCCGACAAATGCGGGCGTCCTCACTACAACCTTGCGACGATGGGCGGCGATTCCCGGATGCGGGGTGTCTCGATGGGTGAGTTCGACCATTTTCTGGTGGTCGACGTCTGCGACGGGAAGTCGACGATCCGCAATGTCTCGGTCGACGGTACGCTCCTTCCGCTCGATGCCGTGGACGAGCAGAGCCGTGTCCCTGTCGAGCAACTGGCCGAGGAGCAGTGGCTGCATGTCGTCCCTACCGTCTCGCGTGAGGCCCGGACGGATGCCTTGGCAACGGATCTCGTGCTGTCCAACCCGTCGGAGTTGCCTTTGCTGGTGTCGTTCGAGGCCCCGCGCCTTCCGGGGATACGTTTCGAACCGGAACGCTTCTCGCATGAAGTGGCCGGAAACTCGTCCGATACGATTTCGTTGCGTATCCTTTTCGATCAAACACGGCAGATCGACGACTTGCCGCCTTTGGTCGTGACCTGCCGCGGCACCTACCGGATCGCCGGCCGGGAGGTTTCGGCCCCGGCCTCCAAGCGGTGGCTGGTGGATTGTATCCGTACCTGCGGGACGGAACCGATCGATTTGCTTGTCGATGATCCGCTCTATGTCCACGAGTCGTGGGACTGGCATTCGGTCGCCGACGGAAGTTTCCGTTTCGAGGTGTCGCAGGTCGGCTCCCGCATCGAACTGCGGATCGAGACGATGGACGATCATCTCATCACGAATGCCGATCCCCGGATGTTGCAGGATCGCTTGGTTGTCCTCTTTACGCCGGAGGGCGGTCCGACCCGGCGGGTAGAGCTGGCCGCCGGAACGGCGGTCGACGATGCGTATCGGGCTGAATGCCACGCAATCGAAAACGGTCTCGAGGCGCAGGTCTCTTTCCCGTCCGACGGGATTCGGTTGTTCAATCTCAATATCGGATTCGTCGATTGCGACAACGTGCTCAATACCAAACCGTCGCAACTATGGTGGCGGCCCCTGGACAAGCATGCGAACGCACATGCCGATTACGGCACTTTTTTGGTCGATCCGTACCACTGAGCCATCACGGCGACAAAGCGAAACCCCGTTGAACGCAAGTTTAACGGGGTTTTTAGTGCCCAATACAGGGTGGAACGATGGCAACGATTTGTTCATCGGCATGTCAAGGGTATATCATGCTTTCTACACATCGTTGTAATATCTGGACCTCAATTTTGCATCCGGAAACCATGAAGGAATTTACATTGCGGATGTTATTGCGAAAAATTGTTTTTACCACTTTTTTACTTTTAAGTAGCGCATATTGCGCGCTCGGAGCCATTCCCTTTCGTGGAACGGTCGTTGACAAGATGACCCGCGAAGTGCTCGTCGGAGCCACCCTCATTGTCGAGGGGTCAACCCATGGAACGTCGACCGATGCCGAGGGCCGCTTCGAGCTGGATCTTGCTCCCGGAACGAGTGTGGTGATCGTCTCCTATGTCTCTTATCTTCCGAAGCGGATGGAGCTCCGGATTGCAGAGGGGATGCCCGAGACGGTGATCGAGCTTGATCCCGACAATCAGGTGCTGGCCTCGGTGACGGTGACCGCCCGCAAGAACCTTGAATCGGAACGGGCCCTGCAGACCGAGCGCATCGCCTCGAATGTCGCGATCGAGAATATGGGGGCCAAAGAGATGTCGCTCAAGGGTATCTCCAACGTGCAGGAGGGTGTTCGCAAGATGGCGGGCATCTCGATCGCTTCGGCCGGGCAACTGATCGTCCGCGGCTTGGGCGACCGTTACAGCATCACGACACTCAACGGACAACCCATCGCTTCGCCGAACCCCGACAACAAACTCATCCCGCTCGATATTTTCCCTTCGTCGACCGTGAAGAACATCACCGTAAGCAAGGTTTACGAGGTCAGTTCGTATGCCGACTATTCGGGCGCGCACATCGACATCAATACCCGTGAGAATACGGGAGACGACTTCTTTGCGGTGGATTTCCATACGGGTGGGGCCTTCAATACCGTCGGGCGGGACTTCTACCGCATGGATCACCGCTCGCTGTTCACCCAACCCTCGGTTGACCCGCGCGCCATGTCGGGATCGTTGTCCGATTTCCGGCAATATGTGAAGACGAAGAATATTTTCGACACGGATTTTTCGGTTTCGAAACATGCTTCGCTGCCTGTCTTCGGCGGCAACCTTGCCTGGGGCCGCGACTTCCGTGTGGGACGCCAGACCGTCAGCGTGCTGGCATCGGGCGGTGTGAGCAACGAACAGCAGCGGATGGCCGATGCCGAGTTCCGCCTGCTCGAAGCTACCGGGCGTACGACCGACGAATACGAATACGACAGTTATACAAGTGGACTGAAAATGGCGGCTCTGGCGAGCCTCAGCACGACTTTGCGCGATGCCGACCGCCTCAGTTACACTTTTTTCTACGCCCGTAATGCTACGGACACCTACTCCCTGCGCGAAGGGTACGATCAGGAGAACCATGACCTGGTCGGCAGCAACGATGTGATGCACGTCTACCGTCTGATGACGCACCAGCTCAATGGCCGTCACGCTTTCGGCGAACGGTGGCAGCTGCGGTGGAGCGGTTCGTGGTCGTCGACCTCGTCCGACGAGCCCGACCGCCGGCAGGTCATGTACCTCAAACACGACGACGGCTCGCTGAGTCCGTTCGATCTCAACCAGCAGGAGACGATGCGTTATTTCGGCACACTTGACGAAGACGAATGGAACGCTCATGCAGCTGCCGACTACACGTTCGGCACGGGCCACAAGCTGACTGCCGGGGTTTCGTGGAAGGACAAGAGCCGGGACTATGCCGGGACGCGTTTCTACTACGACATCTCTGCACTGCATCCCGAGATCGACGACATCTTCTCGCCGAACGATTACCTCAATTTTGAGAACGTGGCCAACGGTACGCTGGTCATCAACCGCCAGAAGCAGCCGAAGGACAGCTATGAAGCGGGGAACCGTATTGTCGCAGGATACGTATCGCTCGATCTGCAGCCGCTGCCGTCGCTGGTCATCAACGCCGGGGTACGCTACGAGGTGTCGAGACAGTGGGTGCGCTACTACAACGACCAGAGCATCCGCGAGCGCCGCGATCTGGACAAGAACGACTTCTTCCCGGCGGTGAACATCCGTTACAACTGCAGCGAGGATCATCAGCTGCGACTGGCGGCCTCGCGCACGGTTACCCGTCCGTCGTTCATCGAGATGGCTCCGTTCCTCTACCAGGAGTCTTACGGTTCGGTGCAGTTGCGCGGTAATGAGAACCTGCAGAACAGCTACAATTACAACCTCGATTTCCGCTATGAGTATCTCAACCGTCGCGGCGACATGTTCTCCGTCACGGCTTATTACAAATACCTCGACGAACCCATCGAGCGAGTGCAGATGCTCTCGGGCGGAGCCGCGGTCCATACGTTCCGCAATGCCGACAACGGTATGGCCGCCGGTGTGGAGGTGGAGATGCGCAAAGTGCTGGTGCGGGCGCTGCGCCTCGGTATCAATGCGACCTACATGTACACCAACGTCAAACTGCCCGACGGCGGGGCCTACACCAACAAGGAACGGGCCTTGCAGGGAGCATCGCCCTACCTGGTCAACGCCGACCTGACATGGACGCCCGATCTGGGCGGAGACCGGCAGCTGAGCCTCGCCTTGCTCTACAACCTTCAGGGCCCGCGTATCCATGCTGTCGGCATCTCGGGACTGGGCGATGTTACGCAGCGGGCGGTGCATACGTTGAACCTTACGGCCGGTTACCGTTTCAGCCGTTGTGTGGAGCTGAAACTACAGCTCACCGACCTGCTCAACCGTGCCATGGTCTTCGAGCAGGAGGTACCGCAAACGGACGGCACGGTCGAAGTCGAGCGCTACCTGCGCGGCACGGCCTTCGAGGTGGGGCTGAATCTGAAATTTTGATCCGATCGTATCGAATGACAATGGATTATATGGGATAATATGAGGAAACATTCATTAAAAATTGTTGAGATGAAAACGAATTGGAAATTTCTGGCAGCGGCATGCATGGCCTGCTCGATGCTGACGGTGGCTTGTGACAACGAGAACGACGACACGCCCAATCCGGGGCTGAGCGGTGAAATCGCCGCAGGGACGACCCTCACGGGAAACATCACCTCCGATGCAACGCTTACCGAAGGGGCAAGCTACAAACTGAGCGGCGGTCTGCATGTCAAGGCGGGGGCCACGTTGCGTATCGAGCCGGGTGTCGAACTGGTGGCCATCGACGACGAGGTGCCCGACTATATTCTCATCGAGCAGGGCGCGAAGATCGACGCCCAGGGTACGGCTTCGAAACCCATCGTGATGACCTCCGAACTGAAGGAGGCCGGTGCCTGGGGTGGTATCCACATCTGCGGACGTGCGCACACGAATGCCGGCACGGGGGTCCTGTCGGAGATCGGTAATGCTCCTTACGGTGGCAGCGACGATGCCGACAACTCCGGTACGCTGCGTTATATCCGTCTCGAGTACACGGGCTTCGCCCTCGACGAGGAGCACGAGGCCAACGGCATTTCGTTCTATGGCGTAGGTAACGGTACGACAGTGGAGTACCTGCAGGCATATCAGGGCTCGGACGACGGCTTCGAGTTTTTTGGCGGATCGGTCAACGTGAAGTACCTGGTTGTGACGAGCTGCTCGGACGATTCGTTCGACTGGACCGAGGGGTGGAACGGCAAGGGCCAGTTCCTGGTGGCTTACCAGGAGGCGGAGTCGACGCTCGGCTACGACTGTGACTGCCTGATGGAGTGCGATAACAACGGCAATAACGCGGCTGCCACACCGGTGGCGCATCCCGTGCTGTCGAACGTGACGCTTGTGGGTAATGATTCCGAGGCCGGCACACGCGGTGTGCGCTTGCGTGCCGGTACCGAGGTGGAACTCTACAACGCCATCGTGACGGGCAAGGAAAAATGTATCACGGTCGAGACTCCGGAGACCGAGAACTCCTTCTCGAAATCGGAGCATCCGTCGAAGCTGGAATATGTTTCGATGAGCACGGTGCTTGACTCGAAGGAGGGTATCTATACGAATGAGGATTTCGCTGCCGCTGAGGGCAACGCTGCCGATTATGTCAATGCGCTGACTGACAAATATGTCGGAACGATCGACGGTGGCAAGACGCTTGCCGATAGTTTCTTTACGGCTGCTGCATACAAGGGTGCGGTTCGGTCCGATGCGAACTGGACGGCTGGTTGGACAAAGTAAATAGCTCCTGTAAGCAAACGATGACCAGGCTACTCTTGAGTGGCCTGGTCTTTTTGTGATTCGGCGGTCCGGAGATGACCCCGGCACTTCTGGGGCTCAGCCTTTCAGGAGCGTACGAAGTCGATGGCTGGGGATTTGTTACGGTACGACACGCAAAAAGCAAAACCCCGCTGAACTTGCGTTCAACGGGGTTTTCAGTGCCCAGGACAGGAATCGAACCTGCACGCCTTGCGGCACACGCACCTGAAACGTGCGCGTCTACCTATTCCGCCACCTGGGCATTGTA
>DXGO01000063.1 GCA_019113885.1 Candidatus Alistipes intestinipullorum
CTCCAGGAGGCCGTGCAGCAGACGATGGTCGGCGGCGCCACGCTGACCAAGCTCATCGGCACCTCGGCCTGGTATGCTCCGGGCGCCGCAGCCGCCATGATGGTCGAGGCGATTCTCCACGACCAAAAGAAGCTGATCCCCTGCTCGTGCTACCTCGAGGGCGAGTACGGACAGTCAGACCTCTGCATCGGCGTGCCGGCAATCATCGGCCGCAAGGGTATCGAGAAAATCGTGAAGATCGACCTCACGAAGGAGGAGGCCGAGAAGTTCGCCGCCTCGGCCGACGCCGTGCGCAAGACGAACAGCGTGCTGCACGAAATCAACGCCCTGTAGGATTTATTCAGACAGCCTGTAACGAAAGAGCCCCGGCCATACGGCCGGGGCTCTTTTTCGCATATTCCCATCGGGGATGCAATCGCCCCCCCCGATACATGGAAGGTCAGATGCTGATGTCGAGGATCTCGAAATGGATCGTGCCGGCCGGAACCGCCACATCGACACAGTCACCCTTCTTGTGGCCAAGCAATGCCTTGGCGATCGGCGTGCCGATCGCCAACTTGCCTTCGCGGAGATTCGCCTCGTGTTCAGCGACGATCGTGTAGGTCACCTGTTTCTTATTGTTGTGGTTCAGCAGCGTCACCTTGCTCAGGATCTGCACCTTGCTCTTGTCGATCTTCGACTCGTCGATGACGCGGGCATTGGCGATCGTATCCTCCAGCTTGGCGATGCGCATCTCCAGCAGGCCCTGGGCCTCACGGGCCGCATCATACTCCGCGTTCTCCGAGAGGTCGCCCTTGTCCCGAGCCTCGGCGATCGCCGCCGAAATCGCCGGACGCTCCACCGAACGCATGTGGTCGAGTTCGTCCTTGAGTTTCTTGTACCCCTCCGCCGTCAGATAAATAGTCTCTTTTGCCATAACGATAACATCCGGAAATCCCGGAATCTATTTAATTTAAAAAATAAGCACGTAAAAAAATAAGAATCCTGACCCGGTAAGGTCAGAACCCCGTTCATGTAAGACAAAGGTAGGAAGTTAATTTCACATTTCCAAATCTTTTTTCTCCCGCCCGTGCCGGTGTGGCCCGGCGACTCCGCCAAACCCCTTCCTGGAGCCTTCCTCCCGCCGCGGCCACGGGTTCCGGAAGTTTCACGCCCCGGAGGGCAATAATTTTTTTTGCAAATCGTTAATTTATGCGTAACTTTGCGCGATAAAGCGCCGTAACGGATAGATTCACCAATGAAGCAGACTTTCTTATACGCCCTTTGCGGGATGGCGGCAGCGACCCTTTTCGCCGGATGCTCCGGGATCAACGCCCTGCTCAAAAGCGGACAGCCCGACCTGATCTATGCCAAAGCCATGGAGTATTACCAGAAGGAGAAGTGGCAACGCGCCTCGACCCTCTTCGAAGGAGTGGAGCACTATTATGTGGGAACCTCGCGCGAAGACAGCATCTCGTTCTACAACGCCTACTGCAAGTACAAGGAACACGATTGGGAGACCGCCTCGACGCTGCTCGACGATTTCCGCCGCAAATTCGGCCGCAGTGCCTTCATCGAGGATGCCGAAGGGATGTATGCCCTCTGCTTCTTCTACCTCGCACCCGGCCCGACACGCGACCAGACCACGACCACACAGGCCATCATGGCCATCAACGAGTTCATGGCCCGCTACCCCAACAGCTCGCGGATCGAGCAGTTCAAGGAGATCAACGAGCTGCTCAACGAACGGCTCCACGAAAAATCCTACCTCAACGCCTATACCTATTATAAGATCGGGCGTTACAAGTCGGCCATCGTGGCGCTGAAAAACGCCCTGCGCGAATATCCCGACAGCCGGCACCGCGAGGAGATCATGTACCTGATCGTCGATGCCGGATACCGCTACGCCAGCAACTCCATCGCCTCGAAACAGACAGACCGCTACCTCGACATGCTCGATTCGTACCTGTCGTTCAAGGAGGAGTACCCCGACTCGTCGCACATCAAGGAACTCGACCGCATGGCCAAGCACGCCCGCGACTACCTCGACCGCAACAGCAAGGAGGACAACGATAACAACATATAAGATGGAAATCAAGAAGAACATCCCCAACAACACCATCACCCGGAAGTTGGTGGACCTGGACAAGGAGACCGGAAACATCTACGAGAGCGTAAACATCATCGCCCGCCGCGCCAACCAGATCGCCACCGAACTCAAGACGGAACTTAACCGGAAACTCGCTGATTTCTCGTCGCCCACCGATACGATGGAGGAGACCTTCGAGAACCGCGAGCAGATCGAGATTTCGCGGTACTACGAGCGCCTTCCGAAACCCGCCATCATCGCCACCGAGGAGTTCCTCGACCACGAACTCCTGTACAAAGAGGGCAAGGATGGCGAGATGAAGGAGATCTGACCCACTCCGTTATGGCATCCGGGAACTCACCGCTCGCCGGGCGGCACATCCTGCTCGGCATCACTGGCAGCATTGCAGCCTACAAGGCCGCGATGCTGTGTCGTCTATTGAAAACCGCAGGCGCCGACGTCCGCGTGGTGATGACGCCGCTGGCCAAGCAGTTCATCACGCCGCTGACCATGGCCACGCTCTCGAAGAATCCCATTCTCGTGGAGTTCTTCGACCCCGAAAACGGTGCTTGGAACTCCCACGTCGCGCTGGGCGAATGGGCCGACTGCCTGCTCATTGCCCCGGCCACGGCCAACACCCTGGCCAAGATGGCGACGGGCGTTGCCGACAACCTGCTGCTGACGACCTACCTCTCGGCCCGCTGTCCGGTGGCCGTGGCCCCGGCCATGGACCTCGACATGTATGCCCATGCGGCTACGCAGCAGAACCTCCGCACACTGGCGGCCCGCGGCGTACGGATCATCGAACCGGCCGAAGGCGAACTGGCCAGCGGCCTGACGGGCAAGGGGCGCATGGCCGAGCCGGAAACCATCGCCGCCTTCGTCGGCGGGCTGCTCGACGAAAAAAAAAAGACACTCGAAGGTAAACGGCTGATCGTCACGGCCGGCGCCACGATCGAGGCCATCGACCCCGTTCGGTTCATCTCGAACCACTCGTCGGGGAAGATGGGCTACGCCATCGCCGGGGAACTGGCTGCCCGGGGCGCCGCGGTAACGCTCGTCTCGGGGCGCACGGCACTCGAAACCCCGGTAGGTGTCGAACGAGTCGACGTGCTTTCGGCCGCCGAGATGTACGAGGCGTCCACGGCGGCATTCGACGGGGCCGACGGGGCGGTGATGTGTGCCGCCGTGGCGGACTACACCCCTGCGGAGGTCGCGGAGCGGAAGCTCAAAAAGGGCGACGGAGAGATGACCCTCACCCTGCGGCGCACGCGCGACATCGCCGCCGAGCTGGGGGCCCGCAAGGGGAAACGCGTACTGGTGGGATTCGCCCTCGAAACCCACGACGAGGAGGCGCATGCCGAGGCAAAACTCGAACGCAAGCACTTCGATTTCATCGTGCTCAACTCGCTGCGCGATGCCGGCGCGGGGTTCCGCGGCGACACGAACAAGGTGACCTTCATCGACCGCACGGGACGCGAAGAGCTGCCGCTGCTGTCGAAACGCGAGGTTGCCGCACGCATCGCCGACCGGATCGAACAAATCATGGAGCGTTCCGGAGAGAAGCACGACGCAGATACAGCCCCCGCCCAGTCACGAAAATCTTAAAAACGAAACACGCCCCGCACAGAGAGCCGTAAGGCGATCCGCCGCGGGCGCGAATAGCGCACCAAAAAGCCATCCGCCATGTTACGTCGTCTGACGGTTGAAAATTACGTACTGATCGACCATCTCGAGATGGAGCTCGATCCCGGCCTGAACATCATTACGGGTGAAACGGGTGCCGGAAAGTCGATTCTGTTGGGCGCCCTGGGGCTGCTGCTCGGGGCCCGCAACGACGGCGCGGCGATGAAGGATGCGACGCGCAACTGCACGGTCGAGGGGCTGTTCGACCTCGCGGGCCTCGGCCTGGAGGCGTTTTTCGAGGAGAACGACCTCGACTACGCACCGCAGACCACCCTCACGCGCGTCATCACCCCGGCAGGCAAGAGCCGTGCGTTCGTCAATGACATGCCGGTGCAGCTGGCACAGCTGCGCGAGTTGGGGACACGGCTGCTCGACATCCATTCGCAACACCAGAACCTGATCCTCTCGTCGGAGGAGTTCCGCACCTCGGCGCTCGACACCGTGGCCGGGAACGGCGAGCTGCTGGAGCAATACGCCACGCAATACACCGCGACGCAGCAGCTGAAACGGGAGCTTGCGGCCCTGCGTGAGGCGGCCGCCGAGGGACGGCGCAACGAAGAGTGGCTGCGCCACCAGACCGACGAACTCACGGCCGCCAACCTGCGTGCCGGGGAGCAGGCCGAACTGGAACAGGAGTTGGCCATCCTTGAGAATGCCGATCGCATCGGCGAGGCCCTGACCTCGTTACGCAATGCCCTCGACACTGACGAAACGGGCATCCTCGCCCAGCTCAAAGGGGCGGAGAGCGAGCTCAACCACCTGCGCGGCCACTACCCCACGGCCGGAGAGTATGCCGACCGGCTGCGCTCGGTGCTCGAGGAGCTGAAGGACATCGACGCGGCGGCGGCCGAGGCCTCCGAACGGCTCGACACCGATCCTGAACGGCTGGCCAAACGCTCGGCGCGCCTCGACGCACTGATCGCCCTGCAACAGAAATACCGCACGGCGGACGAGACGGCGCTCATCGCCCTGCGCGACGAGGGGGCCGCGAAGCTGGCGGCCATCGTCCACGGCGACGAGGCGATTGCCGAGGCGGAAGCGGCGCTGCAGAGGGCCACGGAGGTGACCCTGACCCTGGCCGGGCGCCTGCACCAGGCGCGCGAGAAGGCCGCCGCAGGGTTCGAAAAGCACATCCTCGCCACCCTGGCGCGGCTGGGCATGCCCGACACGGTGTTCCGCATCGAACTGGCTCCGCTTGCCGAACCCGGGAAGACGGGCACCGATGCCGTGCGCTACCTCTTCTCTGCGAACCGCAACGTGACACCGCGCCCCGTCGAACAGATTGCCTCGGGCGGTGAGCTCTCGCGCGTAATGCTGGCCCTGAAGGCCCTGCTGGCACAGCGCATGCAGTTACCGACGATTCTCTTCGACGAAATCGACACGGGGGTCTCGGGCCGTATCGCCGATGCCATGGGCGAGATCATCGCCTCGCTGTCAGGCGCGATGCAGGTCGTGGACATCACCCACCTGCCGCAGGTCGCCTCGAAAGGCTCGGCGCACTTCGTGGTCTACAAACGCGACGGGCGCACCGGTATCTCTCGCCTCGACGACACGCAGCGCGTGACGGAAATCGCCAAGATGCTCTCCGGCGCGGAGGTCACCGACGCCGCCCTGGCTCAGGCCAGCATCCTGCTGGGGAGATAGCGCAAAGCGAACCGATTTTCCACCCCCCCCGGGAGCCGCGGTTTCCGGGGTCTTCTTCATAAACCGCATACAACGATGGACACGACGAACGACATCCTCGCCCTGGCGGCATCGAACCAGCGGCGGGCGTACGAGATTCTCGGCGAACTGCGCCTCCGGGAGGCGTGGCAGGAGGCCGGCGGACGGGCCGAGGTGGTGGGATCGCTCCGCACGGGACTCTTGATGAAGCACCTCGACATCGACCTGCACGTCTACACGCCGGCACCGTTGCACGTGGAGGAGAGTTTCGCCGCCATGGCCCGCATCGCCGCGAAGCCCGGAATCCGCCGCGTGGAGTACGCCAACCTGCTCGACGCCGAGGACGGCTGCCTCGAATGGCATGCGCAGTACGAAGACCGCGACGGGCGGATGTGGCAGATCGACATGATCCACCTGGCGGAGGGGTCGCCGTGGGAGGGCTATTTCGAACGCGTGGCCGACCGCATCGCGGCGGTGCTGACGCCCGAGACACGCGAGGCGATCCTGCGGCTCAAGTGGGAGACGCCCGACGGGGAGAAAATCCCCGGCATCGCCTACTATCGGGCCGTGCTGGAGGGCGGAGTTCGCAGCTACCCGGAGTTCACCACCTGGCTGCGAGAGCACCCTGCGGAGGGCATTGTCGAATGGATGCCTTGAAACATGAGCGAAATACCGGACAACAACGACACACCCCATGAACAGCCTTTGCCCGCAAACCCTTGCCGGAGTGTTGACCCTGACGCTCTTCCTGTCATGCAGCTGTGCCGACCGGGCCTGTTCTACCCGGCACAACCTCGATTTCGAATATACCGACCTGCGGGGCGACATAGCCCAATGGGCATTGCCCGACACCGCCTACGAAGGGTACGCGGCCACACGCGACACGCGCCGGCGGCACCACGGGAGGAGCAGCCTGCGGCTCGAACAGGTCGACACGGCCAAACACAAATGGGCAAGTTTCCACCAGTCGCTGCCCGACACGGTGGCAGCCGGCCGCGAGGTCGAGTTAAGCGGCTGGGTCCGCACGGCGGGAGTTACCACGGGCTTCGCCGATCTGTATATCACCGTCAACAATGAGGAGGGGCGCGCCTCTTACCCGTCCGACGCGCCCAATCGCGGCGCCCGCGGCACGACGGAGTGGCATCGCATCACGCTCCGCAGGCAAATTCCCGACTCCGCGTCGAATATCCGTATCGGCGGCTTGCTGAAAGGCCCGGGAAGCGCCTGGTTCGATGATTTCGAAGTCCGGATCGACGGACAGCCTCTTCAGGACCCGATGCTTCCGGCTCCGAAGACCCGGCTGACCCGCCAGGAGAAGAGGGCTCTTCGGGAATATGTCTACCCGCTGAAGGGGTGCGACCCGACCGACGCGGACTCCGTGGAACTGCGGGTACTCGGCCGGATGGTCGGAGAACGCCCGGTGGTCGCCCTGGGCGAAAATTCCCACGGGGCCAGCGAAATTTTCCGCATGAAGGAGCGCCTGATCCGTTACCTGGCGTCACAACAGGGATTCGATCAGGTGGCCTTCGAGGCCGGGATGGCCGAGAGTTCCACCCTGAACGGCTACATCCGCCGCGGCAGCGGGACGGCAAAGGCCGGAATCTTCGGACTGGGCATGTGGATCTGGGATACGCACGAGGTGCTGTCTCTCGTCGAATGGATGCGGCAGCGGAACATCGACGGCCATCCGATCCGCTTCCGGGGTGTCGACATGCAGTCGACCGACGGGGCCGAAGCCCTGCTCCGTATGGCATTGGGCAAGGATGCCACAGCCGTACAATGGCTGGACGAGATCGGTCCGAAGCTGGATAAGGTATTGACCTACAACAACGATAACCGTGCACGGATTGACCCGCAGCTGGCCCGTGAGATCGGGCAGGGGCTCGATGCGATCGAGACCCGGATCGACCCGTCGGTCTCCGACGCGCACGACCGGGCGTTGCTGCGGCAGTGGATCACCCTCATCCGGCAATACCTGGGTTTGGGGGAGGGCCCCTTCTGGAGAGACCGCTGCATGGCGGAAAACCTGCTGTGGTTCCGAGAGCAGTACCCGAATTCACGGATCGTGCTCTGGGCCCACAACGGCCATATCTCCAAGGCCGACAACCGAATGGGGCACTGGCTTCAAGACAGGATCGGAGCAGATTACGTCAATTTCGGATTCACCTTCTACCGCGGAGACTGCTCAATTATCGTTCCCGACTCGGAGAAGTTGCAGCACGACGTACAGACAGCCCCGCCCGGCACACTCGAATACCTGCTCCACCAGCTCGACGAACCGATCTTCATCCTCGACCTGCGGCGCATGCGCGAGGAGCGGGCCCCGGCCCTCGCATGGATCAACCGGATGGCTTTCCGCCATATCGGAGCCCTGAAATGGGAAGAGGAGTTTTGGGACAAGGGTTTTGCCGATCAGTTCGACTACATGGTCTACATCGACCGCGTCACCCCATCGCACCTTTTGTTCTGACGAGTCGGCACACCCGGGGGCCAGCCTCCGCCGGACACAAAAAACCCGGGGCATTCCCTACAGGAAATGCCCCGGGTTTCATTTATGCGGTCGGCTGACAGCGGCCCGGCATTACATCATGCCGCCCATACCGCCGGCCGGCATGGCCGGAGCAGGCGTCTCGGCCTTCTTCTCGGCCAGCACGCACTCCGTCGTCAGGAACATCGAGGCGATCGAAGCGGCGTTCTCCAGGGCCACACGCGACACTTTCGTCGGGTCGATGATACCGGCTGCGAGCAGGTCTTCGTACTTGTCGTCGCGGGCGTTGTAACCGAAGGCACCCTTGCCCTCGCGCACCTTGTTGACAACCACCGAACCCTCGCCCCCGGCGTTGGTCACGATCTGACGCAGCGGCTCCTCGATGGCGCGTTTCACGATCTGGATACCCGTCGTCTGATCCTCGTTGTCGCCCTTCATGCCTTCGAGGGCAGCCGTGGCACGGATGTAGGCAACGCCGCCACCCGGAACGATACCCTCCTCGACGGCAGCACGCGTAGCAGCCAGCGCGTCGTCGACGCGGTCCTTCTTCTCCTTCATCTCGACCTCCGTTGCGGCACCCACGTAGAGCACGGCCACACCGCCGGCCAGCTTGGCCAGACGCTCCTGCAGCTTCTCCTTGTCGTAGTCCGACGTAGCCTTGTCGATCGAAGCGCGGATCTGGGCCACACGGGCCGAAATGGCCTCCTTCTTGCCGGCACCGTCGACGATCGTCGTGTTCTCCTTGTTGAGCGTTACCTTGTCGGCCGTACCCAGCATCTCGAGCGTCGTATCCTCGATCTTCATGCCCTTGTCGGCCGAAATCACGGTGGCACCCGTCAGCACGGCAATATCCTCGAGCATCTCCTTGCGGCGGTCACCGAAGCCCGGGGCCTTGCAGGCGGCGATTTTCAGCGTACCGCGCAGCTTGTTGACAACCAGGGCCGACAGCGCTTCGCCATCGACATCGTCGGCGATGATCAGCATTGAACGGCCGCTCTGAGCCACCGGTTCCAAAATGCCCATCAGCTCCTTCATCGTCGAAACCTTCTTGTCGGTGATCAGGATGTAGGGCTTCTCCAGCTGAGCCTCCATCTTCTCGGTGTCGGTGATGAAGTAGGCCGAGATGTAACCGCGGTCGAACTGCATACCCTCTACCACCTCGACATGGGTCTCGGTGCCCTTGGCCTCCTCGACGGTGATCACACCCTCGTTGTTGACCTTGGCCATCGCCTCGGCGATCAGCTTGCCGATGTTCTGGTCGTTGTTGGCCGAAATGGAGGCTACCTGCTCGATCTTGCCGAAATCGGAACCTACGACCTGGCTCTGCTCACGCAGCGATTCCACCACCTTGGCCACGGCCTTGTCGATACCGCGCTTCAGGTCCATGGGGTTGGCACCGGCCGTCACGTTCTTCAGGCCCACGCCGATGATCGACTGTGCGAGCACCGTAGCGGTCGTCGTGCCGTCGCCGGCATCGTCGTTGGTCTTCGAGGCAACCTCCTTGACCATCTGGGCGCCCATGTTGGCGAAAGCATCCTCGAGCTCCACCTCCTTGGCTACCGTCACACCGTCCTTGGTGATCTGCGGAGCGCCGAATTTCTTGTCGATAATGACGTTGCGGCCTTTGGGGCCGAGGGTCACCTTCACGGCGTTCGACAGCGCATCGACACCCTCCTTG
>DXGO01000064.1 GCA_019113885.1 Candidatus Alistipes intestinipullorum
AACTCTCGACCTCATGATTATGAATCATGCGCTCTAACCAGCTGAGCTATCCCGCCATTGCTGAAAGCGAGTGCAAAGATAAGTGAAATTTTCAATCCTCCAAAATCTTTTGCAAAAAAAATCTCCCTAAATTTTCTCCATAGGCCTCTGGCATCCATTTTGCCCCCTTTCCGGGCAAACCAAACATCCCTACCATGCCTTTGGCCCAAAAAACATTCGCCATCATCAGCAATACGATCGGTGTCGTCCGAGTCATCGCCGGCGCTTTCCTGCTGGTCGCCATCTCCTGGGAGGTAATTACCAGCGACCACGTGCAACTTTCGCAGATGTACCTGACCGTACAGCTCGTTGTCTGCTCGATTTTCCTGTGCGACTTCTTCGTGCGCTTCAGCCGTGCCGCCGACCGGGCACGTTTCTTCTGGCGCAACCTGATTCTGCTGCTGATTTCGGTCCCGTGGCTCAACATCATGGTCTGGAGCGGCATGAGGGCCACCCATGACTGGGGCCTGATCGTCGGGCTGCTGCCGATGCTGCGGGCGTTCCTGGCCATGGCTTTCATCGTGCAATGGCTCGTCAACGACAGCAAAATCCAACGGCTGTTCATCGCCTATATCTTTACGGTAGTCGTTTTCACCTATATCTCGGCACTGGTCTTCTACGATTACGAGATTCGGGTCAACCCCGACCTTCACAACTTCGGCAATGCCCTGTGGTGGGCCTGGATGAACGTCACGACCGTCGGGGCAGAGATTTTTCCCGTCACGCCGGTCGGCAAGATTTTCAGTGTCCTGCTCCCGTCGCTGGGCATGATGTTCTTCCCGGTCTTCACTACCTACGTGCTGCAGGAATACTCGCGCAACGACAGTTCCGAAAAGAAGTGACGCTCCTGTATCCGGATTCCGGCGGGGTCGTCACTGCTTGGCGTTCCGCTCCTTCAGCAGGTCGCGGATTTCGGTCAGCAGCAGTTCCTCCTTCGACGGGGCGGGCGGCTCCGGCGCAGGCACAGCTTCGGCCTTCTTTTTCCTCATCAGCCGGTTCATGAGCTTCACCATCAGGAAGACGCAGAATGCCAGGATCGCAAAATCCACACATTGCTGGATGAAGGCCCCATAGTTCCAATAGATCGGTTCTGCAGCACTCTGTACGGCCGCATCACCTCCTCCGACGAGCCCTTCGACCGATTGCATCGCATTCGAGGTCACATCGCGTACTTTCGAGATGTCGAGCCGGAGCTGGGAAAAATCCGTATTGCCGATCAGCGCGCCGATGGGCGGCATAAGGATGTCGTTGACCAGCGACGATATGATTTTGCCGAAAGCGCCGCCGATGATGACGCCGACGGCCATGTCCATAACGTTGCCCTTGAGGGCGAACTCCTTGAATTCCTTGAAAAATGCCATAACTTTCAGAATGTTTGTATTCAATACATACAAAAATAACCGTTTCCCGAAAATTCCCAAAGAAAAACCCGTTTTTACGCGGTATGCGGTTCAGGCTGATAAAAAGCGCTCCAGAGTCTTTCATATCCGTATTTTTCGTATCTTTGCCTGTTGAATCCAATTGGTCTGTCATGACGCCCGAAGCCGTAATCGCCGCCGTTTTAGGTTATATCGTCGTCCTGTTCGTCGTCGCCTGGTTGTCGGGCCGCCGGACCGACAATGCGGGATTCTTTACCGGGAACCGCCGCACCCCTTGGTACATGGCTGCCTTCGCCATGATCGGGGCCGCCATTACGGGCGTGACGTTCATCTCGGTCCCGGGCTCGGTGGCCGTCGACTCGTTCTCCTACATGCAGATGGTCGCCGGATTTACGGTCGGGCAGCTGGTTGTGGCCTTCGTCCTGATTCCCACTTTTTATCGGCTGAAGGTCATCTCGCTGTACGAATACCTCGACAACCGCTTCGGCGTATCGTCACACCGCACGGGAGCCTGGTTCTTCTTCATCTCGAAGATGCTGATGGCCGCCCTGCGCCTCTACATCGTGTGCGCCGTGTTGCAGTTGCTGGTCTTCGCACACTACGGGATTCCGTTCTGGGTCAATGCCCTCGTTACGACGCTTCTCGTCTGGCTCTATACGCAGCAGGGCGGAGTGAAGTCGCTGATCTGGACCGACACGCTCAAGACGCTGTGCATGGTGGGCAGTCTGGTGCTGTCGATCGTCTTCATCCTGCGCGGGCTCGGGCTTTCGCCCGGCGATGCGGTGCGCGAGGTTTCGGCATCGCCCATGTCACGGATTTTCTTCTTCGACGACCCCTCTTCGGAGCGGTATTTCTGGAAGATGTTCCTGGCCGGCATCGTGCTGCTGGTCGCCATGACCGGACTGGACCAGGATCTCATGCAGCGGAACCTGAGTTGCGCCACACCGCGTGACTCGCAGAAGAATATTGTCCTGACGGCCCTGAGCCAGATCGTCGTGATCCTGTTGTTTCTCGTGCTCGGCGTGTTGCTCTACCTCTATGCGGACCGTACGGGGCTGGCGCTGCCCGAAAAGAGCGACCAGGTGTTCTCGAGGGTCTCGGTCGAGGGAGGCCTGCCGACGATCGTCGGGATTCTGTTTGTCGTCGGGCTGATCTCCAGCACCTACTCGGCGGCGGGGTCCGCGCTGACGGCATTGACAACCTCGTTCACGGTCGACATCCTCGACGGAACGAAACGCTGTAACGAGGCCCGGTTGACACGACTCCGCAAAGGGGTGCACATCGCCATGGCCCTCTGCATGGCCGCCGTGATCCTGGCATTCGAGTACCTGGCCGACGACAGTGTCATCAACCTGCTGTTCAAGGTTGCAAGCTATACCTACGGACCGATTCTTGGAATGTTCTTCTTCGGAATGGTCTGCCGGCGTCCGATCCGTGATCGCTGGATGCCTGCTATTGCCATCGCGGCTCCGATCTTGAGCGCGCTGCTGCAAGGTTTTGCCCGGAGCGTTTGGCACTATGAGATCGGGTTCGAACTGTTGATCTACAACGCTGGGTTCACGGCATTGGGAATGTTGTTTATATCGAAAAAGCACCATGATAAATAAGATTTTACCTCTTTTTATATCTATTTTTGCTGCAGGTATGGTTTCCGCGGCCGAGATCGGTGCTTCGTCACGCGCCGAAATTGCCCGGACACTTTCGCGGATTGTATCGCGCGAGGTGTCGAGCGGGTACCAGAAGCCCGAACCCATCACCGTGAAGGTGCAGGCCATAAAGGCCTCGCGCAACCGCGTACGGATTTACACATCGATCGGGTTGTCCTATTACCCGTTCCGTGAAGAGAACGTGAAGGTCCTGCGCGACTCGGTGCGGGCCGTGCTGCCGAATGAGTACCGCAAGGCGCGCATCGAGCTTTACACCGACAGCCACGAGATCGCCGAATTGATCCCGCTGGCCTGCCGCAATCGGGAACAGGTGGCCAAACTCATCGGGAAACGGAAGATCATTCCCTTCGTCAACCCCTCGGAGCGGCCGCTCGTCGAACGCACGACGGCTGCCCCTGTGGCCGAGCGGGGACTTGCAGGCCGGCACATTGCCGTATGGCAGAGCCACGGGCGCTATTTCGACCAGGCGGAAAACCGCTGGCGGTGGCAACGTACGAAAATGTGGCAGACATGCGAGGACCTCTATACGCAGAGCTACGTCCTGCCGTACCTGGTCCCGATGCTCGAGAACGCCGGGGCGTGCGTACTGCTGCCGCGGGAGCGGGACATCCAGAAGCATGAGGTGCTGGCGGACAACGACCGCCCGGAGCAATACACCGAAACGGGCGTGTGGGAGCCGGGCGGCACGGGCTTCGCCCACACCAAACAGGTTTATGCCGAAGGCGAGAATCCCTTCCGCGACGGGACGACACGCTGTACCCGGACGGCAAAAGGGGCCGCCACGGCTACAGCCCAATGGAGTGCCGACATTCCCGAACGGGGCGAATATGCAATCTATGTAAGCTATGAATCGACGCCCGAAAGTTCGGACGACGCACACTATACCGTACACCATGCCGGGGGCGAGACGCGGTTTGCCGTCAACCAGACCATGGGCGGAGGCACGTGGATTTACCTCGGGCGTTTCCTGTTCGAAGCCGGGGAGCAGGTGGCGGTGACCTTGTCGAACGCCTCGCGGCAGAGCGGCCGGATTGTATCGGCCGACGCCGTGAAGATCGGTGGCGGATACGGCAACATCGCCCGCATGCCCGATGCCTCGCGGCAGCTCCCGGGAAAGAGCTACACGCCCGAGACGAGCGGTTACCCGCGTTTCTGCGAGGGGGCACGCTACTGGCTCCAGTGGGCGGGGTTCGACGAAAAGGTCTACACGCCGAAGGAGCGTCTCGACGACTACAAGGACGATTACATGTCGCGTGCCCGCTGGGTCAATGCGCTGATGGGCGGATCGCCGCGACTTCCCGATTCGCTCGGGTTGCGGATTCCGGTCGACATGGTGCTGGCGTTCCACTCGGATGCCGGACTGCGCGAAGACGACGGAATCATCGGCACACTGGGCATCTACTATACGAAGGAGAACAATGGCCGGTTTGTCGGAGGCGCCGACCGCTATCGCTCGCGCGACCTGACGGACCTGGTCCAGACACAGGTTGTCGAGGACATACGCCGGACCTATGAACCCGCCTGGAGCCGCCGCGGACTGTGGAATCGCTCCTATTACGAAGCGCGCGTCCCGAGTGCCCCGACCATGTTGCTCGAGTTGCTCTCGCACCAGAACTTCGCCGACATGCGCTACGGCAACGACCCGCGCTTCAAGTTCCTGGTCAGTCGTGCCGTATATAAGGGTATCTTGCGGTATGTCAGCTCGCAATACGGATTATCGGAAGTAACGGTTCAGCCGCTTCCCGTCGAGGCTTTTGCGGCGACATTCTCAGCCGGGGATCGCATCACACTGTCGTGGACCCCGGTTACCGACCCGTTGGAGGCGTCGGCCATGCCGACGGGGTATGTTGTCTACACACGTGTCGACGACGGCGGGTTCGACAACGGACGCTATGTCGACGAGCCGCGCCTGATCGTCGAACAGGAGCCCGGACACATCTACAGTTATCGCGTAACGGCCGTCAATGCCGGAGGCGAGAGTTTCCCGAGCGAAACACTCGCCGCCTGCCTGGCTCCCGATGCGAAGGGCCGCGTGTTGGTCGTCAACGGATTTGACCGCATCAGCGCCCCGCCGAGCGAACGTACGGATTCGCTGGTCGGATTCTTCACGACGCTCGACAGCGGGGTGCCCGATCGGGTCGACATCTCCTACATCGGGCCACAACGGGTCTATGATCCCGCACAACTGCGCTGCAATGTCGACAGCCTGGCCCTGGGTGCTTGCAGCGGGGATTATGCGACGGATGTGATCGGCGGCAACACGTTCGACTATCCTGCGCTGCACGGACGCTCGATTGCGGCCGCGGGCTATTCGTTCTGCTCGGCATCGCTCCTGGCCGTGGAACGCGGCGATGTCTCGCCCGACGGATATGCGGCCATCGACTTGATCCTCGGAAAACAGCGCACGACAAAGATCGGACGAGGAGTGGATGAGCCGACCTTTGCAACCTTCTCCACCGCCCTACAACGCCGCCTGCGCGGCTATCTGGCCGGTGGCGGAGCACTGTTCGCTTCGGGATGCTATCTGGCCGCCGACCTCTGGGAGGCTTCGGGAGACGGAGCTGACGTGGGGCGCCGCTTCGCTGAAGAGGTGCTGCGCATCAGCGACCGGGGGCTCGAACCCGTCCGGCGGGGCCGTATCCGGGTCATGACGGCGCATCCTGACTTCTCACGCGGCGAATACCGGCTCATTACCGGATATGGCCGCGACCACTATACGGTGGAGGGTGTCAATGCCCTGGCTCCGGCCGGCCCGTCGGCGTTCGCCGTCATGCGCTACAGTGACAGCGGGCACACGGCAGCCGTAGCCTGCGCCGATGAGGGGCGCACGCTGGTTGTCGGATTCCCGTTCGAGTCGATTCAGAACGAGGCGTTGCGCGACCGGCTGATGCGCGATGCACTGCGCTTCCTGACCGGAGGGCAAACGTCGGGAAATGCCGAATAGAACAGGATATGAAAAACTTTACATGAAACAGTTCAAATATTTGTAAAACATGTCGTTGGAACAACAAATCTCGAAGGGTATCATGGAGGCCATGAAGGCCAAGGATACCGTGCGCCTGAGCGCCCTGCGCAATGCCAAGAAGTATATCATCGAGGCGAAAACCGCCGGTCCCGGAATCACCGAACTTCCCGACGCCGACGTGCTGAAGATCCTCACGAAGCTCGCCAAACAGGGAACCGACTCGGCGACGATCTTTACGGAACAGAACAGGCCCGAGCTGGCCGCCGAGGAGTTGGCTCAGGTAGCCGTTTACCAGGAGTTCCTGCCCAAACAGCTCACCGAGGAGGAGTTAGTCGCCGAGGTGAAGGCAATCATTGTCGAAACGGGCGCTTCGTCGGCCAAGGAGATGGGCAGGGTGATGGGGGTAGCCTCGAAGCGGCTCGCCGGGCGTGTCGACGGCAAAGTGCTCTCGGCCAAGGTCCGCGAACTGCTGGGCTGAGATGCATCTGCTCGAACACCTGCATCGCAACGTCAAGACCATTGCGATGCCGTCAGCCATGGTGGTCGGCGCCCTGCTGTGCCGTCCCATCTCGGCACTCGAGGCCGCCTCGCACCAGATGATTACGCCGGCGCTGATCTTCCTGATGCTCTTCGTGACCTTCTGCCGCGTGAGCCCCAAGCAGATGAAACCCTCGATGCTGCACCTGTGGCTCATCGTGCTCCAGTTGGTCGGATGCGTCGGCGTATATGCCGTACTGCGGCCGTTCGATGCCGTCGTGGCCCAGGGCGCCATGGTTTGCATCCTGGCGCCCGTGGCGATGGCCGCCGTGGTCATCGCCGGCATGCTGGGGGCCAACGTTGCGACGATGGCGACCTACAGCCTGATCTGCAATATGGTCGTCGCTCTGGTGGCACCCGTCATCCTGACCTTCACAGGTACGGGTGAGTGCACCTTCTCGCAGATACTCGCCCGCATCGCACCGCTGCTTATCATGCCCTTTGCGGCGGCACAGTTCTGCCGCTTCGTCTTTCCGAAAGGAGCGAAGTGGGTGGGGGAGCACGGGCAAATATCCTTCTACATGTGGCTTGTCTCGCTGATCGTCATCATTGCCCGCACGACCTCGTTCATCATCGACCTGCACGATGCGTCGTTCTCCACGGAGTTGTGGCTGGCCTTCGCGGCCCTGGTGATCTGCCTCGTCCAGTTCAAGGTGGGCCGCATGCTGGGACGCCGTTACGGTGATCCTCCAGCCGGGGGACAGTCGCTCGGACAGAAGAACACCGTGCTGGCCGTATGGATGTCGCAGGCATTCCTCGACCCGATCTCGTCGATCGCCCCGACGGCCTACATCGTCTGGCAGAACTTCGTGAATAGTTATCAAATCTATAAAAAGGATAGAGAAACGATGAAAAACTAAATATAAACAACTGTGTTTTAATGATTTATATTTGATTGCGGGATTTTCGGTTGTTTTTGCAATTTTCCCAACAAAGCCCATAATTGCCCGATATTTGTTACTATTTTGTTACTCGAAAATACTGCGGAAACAAAACAAATTCGCTATATTTGCCGTTGAAGCAACAAACGGGAAGGGTATGGCGAAGCAGAAACAGACGGTCAAATTGAAGGAGCCGGTGCGAATCCGGTTCAAGCAACTCTCCAACGGGAATCAATCCATCTATTTGGAGTACTATACGGGCGACGTGATCCGCAAGGAGAACTATGTCGGTGGCAAACGGAAATACGAGTTTCTGAAGCTATACCTTATTCCCGAGCGGACGCGGGAGGACAAGGCGAAGAACGAAGCGACGCTCGCCCTTGCCAAAGCGATTCAGAGCAGGCGGATCGTCGAGGTGCAGAACGACGCGCACGGATTCCAGAACACGAACAAGTCCCGAGTGAACCTGCTCGACTATCTGGAAAATATCGGGAAGCAGTCCGCCGAGCAGGGAAGCCGGAACTATGCACGAACGGTGCTCAATACCGTCCGAGCGTTAAGATTGTTTCGCGGCGACTATATCGCTTTTCGGGACGTCGATAAGGAGTTTCTCTCGGAGTTTACCGATTACCTGCGGCAGATGCCGAAAGCCAGCAAATACGGCGTATTGAAAACCGGAGGGCGGTTGAGCAACAATTCGGTCGTGTCTTATTACGGTACTTTGAGAACGGCAATCAACCGTGCTTACAAAGAGGGGATCATCACCGTCAATCCGACCAAAGAGTTCGATTTCGCAAGTAAAGTGCGGCAGGAACCGAGCCGACGTGAGTACCTGACAATCGACGAGTTGAAGACGTTGATAAATACCGAATGCCGGCATGAGATCGTCAAGCGGGCTTTTCTGTTCAGCTGTCTGTGCGGGTTGCGCGTAAGCGACATTCGCAAATTGAAGTGGTGCGACTTGCAACGAAGCGGCGGGCGTGTCCGCATCGAAATCACGATGCAGAAGACCAAAGAACCGCTTTACCTGCCGATTTCGGACGAAGCGTTGAAATGGCTGCCGGAGCGCGGCGAGGCGAACGACAGCGATTTTATCTTTCCGCTGACGCACGAGGGAACGGTAAATGATACATTGCAACACTGGGCAAAAGTCGCCGGAATAACCAAACACATCTCATTTCATGTTGCCCGCCATACCCATGCCACGATGATGCTGACTTTGGGCGCCGATTTATATACCGTCAGCAAATTGCTCGGACACAAGAATATCGCCACGACGCAGATTTACGCCAAAATCGTGGACAAGAAGAAAGAGGAGGCCATCGGATTGATTCCGAATCTGACCGACTGAAACAGAGGCCAAACGTGCGGACGATGATTCGCACGTTTTTCTTTTTCAACAGTTTTTCGTATCTTCGTATGAAACAAGACGGATTATGGAAGGCATGGAGTTGAAACCGCAGTTCGACGAGCTGCAAAAGATATTCGATCGTTGCATCAAACACGCTTGCCGGGTATTCGAGGAGCGTATTGCGACGAAAACCGCCCGGCTCGATTCCGAACAGAGACAAGAGCAGGAAAGGCTGGAGTATAACCGGATTGCCGACGAGCTGGCTGAGTTGTATTTGCACCATTCCGTATTGTCTGACCTGCGGTTCTGCCACTCCGAACCTGCATTTCTTTGGGAGGGCGGATTCTTCGAGGCGCTGCATGCAGATGAAAAGAAAAAGTATCTTGCATTCTCCGTGCCCTCGTTCGACTACTCCCAATACGAACGGGATAACACGGCCTATGATGCCGAACTTCCTTATTTTTCTGCTGTCGTAAACATTGTCGTCCGAGAGCGTTATGCAGCTTACTTGCGGCAAAGGGAAATATCCTTGTCTGAATCTGCGCCGAAGTCAGCTATTGCGGCGCTGCCCATTGCAGAAACGGAGAATCCGTTCGATTCGATACTTACCGACGAGCAGATTGCCTACCTCGCTACGGCTGTCAATGATGTCAAAATGTTCAACGTATCGTTGTCGGCGGACGAGCTAAAAGCTATTTTCGCCTGCAAACCCGAAGCGATCGTGCGGTCGAACAATAACCGCCTCGTCGCGTTCTTTTTCTCGGGATTGAGCAGTCGCGGACTGATAACCCCCAACTGGCAATCCGTCATCGCCAATCATAAACTCTTCCTCTCGAAAGATACATCACGCGATAAATACATCAATCAAAGCGACTTATCTACGGCGACCAACTACATCCGCGACGTCGGTGTAGAGGGAAAATACGCAACCCTTGAAAAGTATCTCATGCAAGTGAAAAGACTTTGAGAACGGGTTGAGACCTCAAAGATAGGTCAGTCTGCTATCAAGCTTATACTCAATATATTTGCCCCCGTAACGGTTACAAGTCACGGAGGGCATGCACTCCATTTGTTTTATTTAAAATCCATCTAATTATGGAGAAAAGTATTGAGATGCGAGTTGCAGAACTCGAAAAACAGGTGTTTCACACCAAAAACGTGTTGAGCTTCGAGGAGGCCAGCCGTTTTTTGAACCTCTCGAAAAGCTACCTCTACAAACTGACGTCGGGCAATCTGATTCCGCACTACAAGCCGCAGGGCAAGATGCTCTATTTCGAGCGGGCGGAATTGGAGGCATGGTTGCGTCGCAATCCCGTCAAGACGCAGGCACAGATTGAAGCCGAGGCACAGCAATACCTGCTCGGCCGCTCCTCGAAGAAGAAGTAGCGATGAATGCGCAACGTGATTCCGCTTCGGTTCCGGTTTCTTCGTGGTGTTCGGCCCGTCTGTTCGTTACGGATGAGTTCGCGGCTCCGCCCGTGATTCTGCGGGTCGATGATTCGGTTATCGGGACTTTGGGGAATTTCAGCGCTTCTACCGGCAAGGCGAAGAGCAAGAAGACGTTCAATGTCTGCGCAATCGTGGCGGCAGCCATGACCGGCGGCACGGTGTTGAACTATTCGGCCTCTTTGCCGCCGGAGAGGCGGCGCATCCTCTACGTCGATACGGAGCAGAGCCGCTTCCATTGCAAGCGGGTGTTGTGCCGGATTCTGCGGCTGGCGGGATTGCCGACCGATGTGCATCCGCCATTGTTGGAGTTCTTGTGCCTGCGCGGTTATGCCACCAAAGAGCGGTTGCGGAAGATCGAGGAGGCAATCTACGACCTCGATGACCTCGGACTGGTCGTCATCGACGGCATTCGCGATTTGGCACACGACATCAACAGCCCCGGCGAGGCGACCGACCTCATCACGAAGTTGATGCAATGGACGGACGAGCGGCGCATCCACATCCATACGGTGCTGCATCTGAACAAGGGCGACGACAACACGCGCGGGCATCTGGGTACGGAGTTGAACAACAAGGCAGAAACCGTCTTGCAAATCACCAAAGACGACTTCGACCGCGATATAAGTTCCGTTGCGGCGATGCACATCCGTGACCGGGATTTCGAGCCGTTCGCCTTTCGCATCAACGCCGATGCCTTGCCCGAGCTGGTCGAGGACTACCAACCTCGGCAGACTACCGCCACCAAGAGTTTCGACTATGCCGAGGTCTGCGAGGCCAAACACCGCGAGGCACTGGAACTGTTATTCTCCGAAGCTGACAGGGTTTCCTATTCGTCGCTTATCGGACGGTTGCAGAGCAGCTATGCCTCGATTGGCCATTCGTTTGGCATCAACAAGGCCAAGCAGCTCAAAGTCTTTTTGGAGAACAAACGGATGATCGTCAAGGAGGATAAGTTCTACCGCTACAATCCCGATTTCCATTATTGACCCTTGCGGGCGGTTTAGTCCGGAACGGGGGTATATATTATTAAACCATTCTAAACCAGTACAGCGGGTTAAACTCCGAACCGTACCGATAAACCGAGTGAAAGAAAAACAGTTTATGGATGCAAAAGCAATCAATAAGTTCCCGATACGGGAGTACCTTGCAGCACGGGGCATCCGTCCGGTGAAAGACAGAGGTTATTACGGCTTGTATCATTCGCCGCTGCGCGAAGATCGTACACCCAGCATGAAAGTAGATTACGACAAGAACCTGTGGATCGACTACGGTGCAGGCGAGGGTGGCACGCTGATCGACCTCATGATGCGCATGGAGCGGTGCGATGCAGGAGAGGCCATGCGGCGGCTGGAGCAGAAGATTTCCGGAACGCCCGCTTTTTCTTTTCACGGGAATCACAACCCCGTGCCGCCGCACCGCGAATCGGCCATCACGATAGAGCAAGTCCGCCCGTTGGAAAACCCCGCCTTGCTCGCTTACATAAAAGAACGGGGCATCAACCTCAATACAGCGCGGGAACATTGTTCGGAGGTGCATTATCGCGTAGCGGACAAATTCTATTTCGCCGTCGGATTCCGAAACGATGCCGGAGGCTGGGAGTTGCGCAACCGCTATTTCAAGGGCTGCACGTCGAAAGCTCCGACTACCCGACGCGGCGATTATCCGACGTGCCTCGTATTCGAGGGATTTATGGACTACCTTTCGTTTCTGACGCTCAAGCGCAATCCGAATCCGCCGCACAATATCGTCGTGCTGAACTCGGTAACGAACCTTGCCAAAGCCGTTCCGTTCATCGCGTCGCACGAACGGGTGTATACTTACCTCGACAACGACGAGGCGGGGCGAAAGGCGACCGCTGAGTTGAAAGCCGCCTGCCGCAATCTCTCAGACCAATCCGTTCACTATCGGCCGCACAACGATCTGAACGACTACCTGCGCAGTTGTCGTCCCGTGAAAGAACACAGGCGGTCGTGCGGCCGCAAGTTGTAATGTCGCCCACCATTCGGCCACTTCGCGCCCGCGGCTTTTCCTCCGCAGAAAAGCCATAGCCTATTAGGGCTTTTTCCGAGCCGCAACACTTCGTGTCGCTGAAAAAGCCCCAATAGGCCAAAGGGCGACCCTTTGGAAACCCCTTGCGACCGTTCCGGTCGCCGACCGCACGCACTGCGGTCGAAAACCCGACAACCGAAATCATCAACCGCAAAATTATTACTGAATCATGGGATACGTCGTATTGCATTTGGATAAGTCGCCGGACAACGAAGTACCGATGACCGCTCATATCGCACGCACCAAAATGCCGCCCAATGCCATGCCGGAACTGACCTACCTGAATGAAGAACTTGTCGAATTTCCGGAGGGCGTCGCCGACCGAACGGAAGCAATCAACCATCGGCTCGAACATGCCGGACTGACCCGTAAAATCGGGACGAATCAAGTGCGGGTAATTCGTGTCATGCTGACCGGCACACAAGAGGATATGCTGCGTATCGTTCAAGAGGGACGCCTGAAAGCGTGGTGTACCGATAACCTTGCATGGTTGCGAAAAACTTTCGGAGCCGAAAATGTCGTTTCGGCAGTATTGCACATGGATGAAGCGACACCGCATATCCACGCAGCTGTCGTCCCTATCGTAACTGGCGAACGTCGTAAAGTCCGAAAGGAGAAAACTGACGAAACAGGCAAGCGGAAATACCGCACGAAATCTACGGCCCGACCTCGGCTATGCGCTGACGATGTAATGTCGCGTATCAAGCTGAAAGAGTACCAAGACACCTATGCCGCAGCAATGGCCAAATACGGACTGCAAAGAGGTATCGACGGCTCGAACGCCCGACACGTTACAACACAGGAATTTTACCGCAACGCCATTGCCCGACAGCAGAATTTGCAGGACAATATCGGCGAACTACTCCGCATTGAGGAGGAGAAGCTCAAAGCCGTCGAACATGCCACAAAGCAGGAACAGACGGCACGTGCAGAATTGCATCGAACCGCGGCCGAACTGGCTGCGGTAAAAGGCGAGTTGAAGACCGAGAAACTGAAAAACTCCGCCGCCGAGGTCGGCACGACCATCCTCGACGGTATCGGGTCGATGATCGGAACGTCGAAAGTCAAACGGCAGGGGCAGGAAATCGGAGTTCTGCGACAAGAGGTCGCCGCACGCGATGAAACGATCGAAATCCTGCAAACGAAGATTCAGACCATGCAAAGCGAACATAGTCGAGAACTGACGACAATGCAGGCGCGACATACCACCGAAAAGGCGAACCTGACGAATCGACACGAAAAAGAAATGTCGCTATTGAAAGCAATCATCTCGAAAGCGACAACGTGGTTTCCCTATTTCCGTGAGATGATCCGAATGGAGAGTGTTTGCCGAACGGTCGGTTTCGACGATGAACAGACCGCGATGCTTATTAAAGGTAAACCGCTTGAATATAGCGGCAAACTATACTCCGAAGAGCACAACTGCAAATTCACGGTCGAACGAGTAACGGCGCAAATAACTCCCGACCTGACCGACAAACGAAAATTGCAACTAACCATCAGCAAAATACCAGTTAAGGAGTGGTGCAGGGAGAAGTTCGAGAAAGCACGGCACTTTTTCTCTCAAGAGCCACGACAATCCAAA
>DXGO01000065.1 GCA_019113885.1 Candidatus Alistipes intestinipullorum
TTTGGTACCCCCCCAGGGGCTCGAACCCTGGACCCCAACATTAAGAGTGTCGTGCTCTACCAACTGAGCTAGAGAGGCATCAATCTTGATTGGATTGCGAGTGCAAAGGTAGTTATTATTTTCGTTATTCCAAACAAAAAATCATCTTTTTTAATTTTTTTTCAATTTCGTGCGTGCCGGAGCCCTGCATCGGGATATATTGTTGGGAGGATCACTCCAAAACTACCCGGTCGTCGTTCCACTCGCCGCCGCTTTCACGATAGATCATCGGGCGTTCGTCGCCGTATCGTTTCAGGTTCAGGTAGCTCTCGTAGAGGTTGATGCCGTTGGCCGAGTGGGTGGCGATCGAGAACCCGATGACCGACGGGTGGCGTTTGGTCGTGTGGTAGCAGTTGGCGGTGCGCTCCATGTAGGCCTCTTTCCATTGCGGGTCGTTGGTCGGGTTGCCGCCGACGCGGCGCGACTCTCCGCTGCGTCGCGTGTCGATCGGCGCCTGGGCAATGACGTAGAGTCCCCACCTGTCGCACGAATCCAGCAACGGTTCGGAGACGGGGCCGGGGAGCAGTTTGAAGGTGTTGTAACCCTCTTTACGCAGAGCTGCGATCTCGTCTGCGGAGCTTGTCGCGGGGATTTCGCGCATCCGCAGTGTCACGGGTTCGCCGTTGATCGCCATGCGTTGCTCTTCGACGGCCACCGAACGGAATCCGAGAGGCATCTGCACGTACTCCTCGTAACGACCTTCGTGCTGGGTCTTGAGCCGCAGGGTATAGAGTATGGGGCGTGCGGCGCACCAGAGCGAGTCTTTCGGGATGCGGGCGAGGAAACGTACGGTGTCCTCGCGCCGCATGTCGAGGGAAATCTCCTTGTACCCGGTTGCTGCGGTCAGCCCCGAGGGGGTCAGCAGGTCGTAGCAGATGCGCGACGTACGGGGGTTGAGCGCATCGCTTTTGACGACGATGGCGACTTCTGTTGCGGCGTCTCCGTCCTCCGACATCCGTGTGCGTGTCAGTACGTCGCGGATGTGCATTGTCGGCTGGCTCATGATCCTGGCACCTGCGATGGCCGGGGTCGGATTTTCGCGCCAGCTCTCGAGGATGGCCGTGGGCGACGGTTGCGAGACGATCACCTCGACCAGGTTGCGGCCTTCGCCGACCAGTTTGGTGATGTTGACCGATGCCGGGGCGTTCCCATCGGCGTTGTAGGCCGCTTTTCGGCCGTTGATGCGCACCTCATACTCCCCCGAAGCCTGTCCGAGGCAGAAGAACACCTGCCGGTTGATCCACGCGAAGGGCACGGTGAAGGCCGTCGAGAAGATATTGCCGTTCCGTTCCCATTTGGTGAGATGGGTCGTGTAGCGGTTGTCGGCTCCGGTATCCGCAGCTGCCGAAGAGGCCGTAGGGTGTACGGTCAGTGCGCCTCGGGGTGCTTCGAGGCCGTAGGAGGCTACGTACTCCTGCGCGCAGGCTCCGCCCAGGGAAAAAAAGGCCAGTATGGAAAGGATCGTCCGCATTCGTTCGTATATTTTCAATATATTTGTGGTGCGTAAAGATACGTAAATTTTTCGATACTGCGATGTCCGGACTGCCGAAACTCAATTTCCCCGCCATCCGCCTCCGTGCGCGCCGTTGCGGCGATGTCGTCGAGGTGTGGGATTCGCTGCGGGGCGTCTACCTGGTTCTGACGCCCGAGGAGTGGGTTCGCCAGCATCTGATCGCCTACCTGACGACGCAGTGCGGCGTGGCGCCGATGCGGGTTGTCGAGGAGTACGCCGTGCCGCTCAACGGGCAGCCGCAACGTGCCGACGTGGTGGTCGTGGGCGATCGTGGGGAGCCGCTGCTGCTGGCCGAGTGCAAGGCCCCGAATGTCGCGATCGGGCGCCATACCCTTGCCCAGGCCGTGCGCTACAACTCCGTGTTGCAGGCCCGCTACGTGGTGCTGACGAACGGACTCCGCCACTACTGTTGCGAATGGTGCGACGGGCAATACGTGCGGCTCGACGGGTTTCCCGACCTGTCGTGATTCTCCCTGGGGACCTGGAGGCCTCAGAGCGTCTGGAACGTCCGTTCGATGTACTCCTGGAAGGCCTCCTTGTAGTTTTCCCCGATCGGGATATACTCTTCGTCGTTGAGGTAGACGCGCCCCTTCACGTAGCTGCGTATTCTCCGCAGGTTGACGATGTAGGAGCGGTGTACGCGCATGAACCTCTCCGACGGCAGCGCGGC
The DNA here is from genome assembly GCA_019113885.1 of Candidatus Alistipes intestinipullorum. Classification (GTDB taxonomy): domain Bacteria; phylum Bacteroidota; class Bacteroidia; order Bacteroidales; family Rikenellaceae; genus Alistipes; species Alistipes intestinipullorum. The sequence continues at coordinate 2,223 of DXGO01000065.1, forward strand.
CTCCATGTTCTTGAGCCGGAAAAGCGTCGTGATGGCCGATCCGTCGGTGAGGTGCATGCGGACGTATTCGCCTTCGCTTTCGAGGTAGACGATCTCGTCGATGCGGACGAGCGAGACCTTGTAGTCGGCCTTCACCGAGATGTACTCCTTGTCTTTGGGCAGCGCCTCGGAGGAGGACTCCTGCGCGATGCGCTGGTTGTTGCGCAGTTCGTAGAGCGAATGCGCCTTGGCGGCCGAGCGGCTGAAGTCTGCGAAGCTGAAGGGCTTGAGCAGGTAATCCACGGCGTCGAGCTTGAATCCCTCGATGGCGTATTCCGAGTAGGCGGTGGTGAAGATCACCATTGGCCGTTCGGAGAGTGCGCGGACGAAATCCACCCCGTTGAGGTCGGGCATGTTGATGTCGACGAAGATCAGGTCGACCTTCCGTTCGGCGAGCATCCGCTGGGCCTCGATGGCGTCGTTGCAGGTTGCCACGAGCTCCAGGTAGGGAATCTTGGCGATGTACCCGGTCAGCTGGCGCAGGGCCAGCGGTTCGTCGTCTATGGCGATACACTTAAGCATGCAGGATCGGGATTATGAGTTTGACGGAGTAGGTGTCGTTCGTTTCGGTGGTTTCGAGCGTAAAATTCTCCTCGCCGTAGATAAGCGCGAGCCGTTTGCGGACATTTTCCAGCCCGATGCCGGCCACGTGCGAAGTATTCCCGGGATGGGGCAGGCTGTTTTCGACGGTGCTGCAAACCTCACCGTCGCGGTATTCGATCCGGAGCCGGATGAACGATTCGCGGTTGTAGCTTACGCCGTGCTTGAAGGCGTTTTCCACGAAGACGATCAGCAGCAGCGGCGGAATGGAGACCGATTCGGGGAGGTGTTGCGGGTATTCCATCCGAATATCCACGGCGTCGGTGTAACGGATGCGCATCAGTTCGATGTAGTTTTTCAGAAACTGGATGTCGCGGTTGAGCGAGATACGTTCGCTTCCCGAATCGTAGAGTACGTAACGCATCATCTTCGAGAGCTCGATGACGGCATTCTTGGCCGATTCGGCGTCGATGTCGATCAGCGCATGGATGTTGTTGAGCGTGTTCATGAAGAAATGCGGGTTGATCTGATACTTCAGGTAATCCATCTCGGCCTGGAGGTTCTGGCGTTTGAGGGCCTCCATCTTCTGCTCGTCGCGCATCGACTGGTAGATGAGCTTGATCCCGGTATTGGCGCCCGTCATGAAGAATCCGAGCACGACGTTCCAATACATTTCGAGGTTCGAGAATGACGCTTTGCGATAGGCATCGATGGAGTCTCCGGGATCCTCGACCGAGAAGAACAGGTTGTCGGCGATATGCTCCTCGTAAATCTGTACGACCCAAAAGACGATGATAATCAGTGCGAGGTTGCTGATCAGGTATTTCCAGTACTTGCGTCGGAGCATGAAGCGCGGAGCAAGGATGGAGTTGTGGATGACGAAAATGATCAGGTAGGGAGCGATCTGGCGCCAAGCGATCAGGACATTTTCTAACTTGATGTGCATTTCTGACATCATCTGCGAGTTGAGTACCGGCACCAGGATGATGGCGGCCCAGACCATGACGTAGAGCAGATTTTCTCCGATGGCTTGTTTCCCTTGGATTCTCATGGCGTAAAGATACGAAAAAAGGGTGATACCGCGGTTGGAGAGGGAAAAGTTTTGGTAAAATAGCTTGAGGGGGAGATGTCTGTCGCTCCCGGAACGAACACAGGGAAGAGCCCGAAAGACTCTTCCCTGCGCGGTTTGCCCTTTCCCGGGGTTGGGTTACGACCCTCTCTGCGAGTACGACCCTCTCTGCGAGGTGTTACTGGTTCAGCAGCGACGGCGCATAAAGGTACCGTTTGATGCTTCGCTTGGGGGTCTTTTCGAACTCGGTGGGGTAGATCGTGATGTCCGAGACCTGCTCGTAAGCGGCCAGCTGGCTGTTCAGCTCCTTGAGGTTGTTCTCCATGATCTGCGGCAATTCCGACTTGTCGACCCCTTCGGTATCGGCCTGTTCGTAGTCCGGTACAACCAGGGCCTTGAGCCGTCCGTTTCCGGCGTCGAGGACGAGCGATTCGAGCACGAGGTACATGTTGTTGAGCTTGTCCTCGATCTCCTCGGGATAGATGTTCTGCCCGTTTCCCGAGAGGATCATGGTCTTCGAACGTCCACGGATGTAGAGCGTGCCGTCGGGGTCCATCGTGGCCATGTCCCCCGTGTGGAGCCAGCCCTCGTTGTCAAGCACCTTGCAGGTGTCCTTTTCATTCTTGTAATACCCCTTCATCACGTGTTCGCCACGTACGAGGATTTCTCCGGCGACCTTCTGCGGGTCGGGGGAGTCGATCTTCACCTCGAGCAGCCCGTGGAGGTAACGGCCGCACGACCCGGCCTTGAATTCGTTGTCGGGGGTGAAGCTGATGAGCGGGGCGCACTCGGTCATTCCGTATCCGATGGTGATCGGGAAGTGTATCTTCATCAGGAAGGCCTCGGACTCCTGGTTCATGGGTGCGCCGCCGACGATGAAGATCGAGACGTTTCCTCCGAAGGCGTCGAGAAGTTTCTTGCGGATTACGGAGTAGATGGCCGAGTTGACCAGCGGAATCTTCATGGCAATCGACATGGGGCCCTTTTCGAGCATCGGGAGCACCTGCTTGCGGTAAATTTTTTCAAGCACCATGGGGACACAGCAGATGATCGTGGGTTTCACGAAGGCCATGGCCTCGAGCAGGATTTTCGGTGCGGGGATGCGTCCCAGCAGGGTTACGTGTCCTCCGACGGCCAGCGGCGAAAGGAAGTCGAATGCGCATCCGTAGGCGTGGGCCAGGGGGAGGAACGAGAGGGTGCGTCCTCCACGCTGAAAGTAGTGCTGGCCGGTTTGGGTATTGACCATCTCTTTGGCGAAGACGACGTTTCCGGTGAGGTTGTTCACCGTGAGCATGACGCCTTTCGAGTATCCGGTGGTTCCCGAGGTGTAGTTGAGCAGGATGACCTCGTCGTTGGGGACATCGGCATACTTGATGTCGTTGACGCTGAATCCTCGGGGATACTTTGCGCGGTAGTTCTTGATGATGTCGCGCTGGAACTTGGTGATAGCCTTCCCGCTGCGTTCGTAGATGACGTGGAAATCGGTGAGCGAGAACACGGCATCGATCATACGGATCTGATCTTCTTCGATCAGGTCCCAGAAGTTGTCGCTCAGGAAGAGCAGGCGGCTTTCCGAGTGGTTGATGATGTGGATGATGTCGGCGGCGGTAAAGTCCTGGAGGATCGGGACGATGACGGCACCGTAGGTGATGGTTGCCAGATAGGTGATGCACCAGCGGGGGTTGTTTCGGCCGACAAGGGCTATTTTGTCTCCTCGTTTGATTCCGGCCTTTTTATAGACGAGGTGGAGTTTGGCGATCTCCTTGGCCATCTCGTAATACGAAAAGGTCTCGTTTTTGAAGTAATCGGTCAGTGCCGACATTTCACGGTTTTCGCGGAAACTCGCTTCGTATATTTTCAGTAGGTTTTCCTGTAACATAACTTTAACGTGTCTGCTGGATTTCGCTGCAAAGATAAATTGAAAAAACAGAATTTTCCGGATTGGAAGCTTTGAAATGGCCGAAAATGCCGATTTTTATGCCGGAATTACCGGTTTGCCCTCTTCCCCGCCTGTTTGTCCTCTTCCACCTTTGCCGACCTTGCCTCATCCTGCTTGCGGAGCATTTCGGTATCGATCTTGACTTTCCGGGGTTTCCAGATATAGATTTTCGATTCCGTGCCGGCCTTGAGGCGTTCGATATTTTTGCGATGGGTATAGATCAGCAGGATAGCGATGACGAAAGAGAAGACCACGAAGGGGATCGACCCGTTGACCTTTGGCGATATGAGGGTAAATGCCGGGAAGCAGCATCCGGCAACCATCGAGGCGAGGGAGACGTAGTGGAAGAAGAGGAGCATGACGAACCACACGCCGAAGCATAACAGCGCCACGGGGGGATAGATACCCGTGACGGCTCCCACGAGCGTAGCTACTCCTTTTCCGCCACGGAAGCCGGCGAAAATCGGGAATATATGTCCCAAGACGGCGGCGAATACGGCTCCGATTTTGAGGTTTATGAGGTCATTGGCTCCGATTAGGTCGTCGTATTGCATGAGTTCGATGATGGTGACGGCGACGAATCCCTTCAGAAAGTCGAGGGCAAAGACGGGGAGAGCAGCACGTCGGCCGAGTACGCGGAGCATGTTGGTTGTGCCGGCGTTTTTCGATCCGTATTCTCGGATGTCGACGCCGTAATATTTCTTGCCGATCCATACGGCGCTCGGGATCGAGCCCAACAGATAGGCGATGATAATCATGGTGGTGGCCGTGTAGATAGTCAGGATCATGTTTGGGGGTGTTTTTATATCATACGGGTAACAAATCTTAGACAAATATAGTGAAAATTTTCGATAAGAACATTCCGAATGAAAAAACGTCGCCGGTGCGGATGTTTCGGGATAAATATGTATCTTTGCGTCCGGTGTAATTTCCGCAGGCCGGGGTAGGCCGCGACACGCGCGTGCCGCAGCATCCGACTGCCCGGCGGCCGGTCCCGATTAAAACAGTGAATAGATATGAATAGCAAGGCTTTGCTCCAACCGATGGGTTCCTGGGCGTGGTGGCGCTCGTGGTTCCTGATTTTCCTGGGCTGTTCGATCATGGGCACAGGGTTCGTGCTCTTCATCAACCCCTATAATTTCGTGCCGGGCGGCGTCTATGGCCTGGGCATCGTGCTGCACAACATCTTCCCGTCGATCCAGGTGGGAACCTTCGGGTATATGTTCGACATTCCGCTCATGATTACGGGCCTGCTGATCTTCGGGCGGCAGTTCGGAACGCGTACGGTGTTGGCGGCACTCTATACGCCGGGTTACATGAATATCCTCACGCGGCTGGTCTATCCGACGCCCGAGGCGGTCGAGTCGCTCGATCCGTCGTTGCTGCTGGGCGGGCGTCTCAACCTGTCGAACGACCTGTTGCTGGCGTGCATCATCGGTGCGGTGATCATCGGCGTGGGGCTGGGCATCGTCGTGCGCCAGCAGGCCACGACGGGCGGTACCGATATTGTGGGGATGCTGTTGCAGAAGTTCGCGGGGATCAAGTTCTCGACGGGTATCCTGCTGGCCGACGGCTTCGTGGTGTTGTCGGGCCTGGTGGTCATCGGTTTCGGGCTCGGCACGGGCGAGGCAGCGTCGAACGGCTGGATGCTGACGCTCTATTCGCTCATCACAATCTATACGTCATCGCGCGTGGTGGCCTACCTGCTTGACGGAGCGTCGTACGACAAGTTGCTGTTCATCATCAGCGACCATCATGACGAACTCAAGCGGTTCATTCTCGAGGACCTCGACCGGAGCGCCACCTACCTCAAGTCGCGCGGCATGTATACGGACCATGTTCGAGACATGATCTTTCTGGTCGTAAGCCGCAAGGAGGTGCACCTGGTGCAGAACAAGATCCGCGAGATTGACCCGAAGGCCTTCGTCGTGGTGACCGACGCCTACGAGACCTTCGGCGAGGGGTTCAAGCAGTTCCCTGACAAGAACGAAATCCAAGCACAATAATTCAGGGCCGAATGACTGTGAATGTGAATACGCTGCGTCCGCTCGCAGGTTCCGGGCGCAAACTCTATATCGAGACTTACGGCTGTCAGATGAATGTCGGTGACACGGAGATCGTCGTATCGCTGATGCAGCGCGAGGGGTATGTCTATACGGAGCGGATGGAGGATGCGGATGTCATCCTGATCAATACGTGCTCGATCCGCGACAATGCCGAGCAGCGCATCTGGGGGCGCCTGGCGGAGCTGAAAGGCTTGCGAAGACGTCGTCCGGGGCTGGTGGTCGGCATTCTGGGCTGCATGGCCGAACGGCTCCGGGAGAAGCTGCTCGACGGTGCGACGGGGGTCGATGTCGTTGCGGGCCCCGACGCCTACCGCGACCTGCCGCGGCTGGTGCGCGAGGCGGAAGCGGGCGGCAAGGGCGTCAACGTGCTGCTCTCTACGGAGGAGACCTACGCCGAGATCGCGCCGGTGCGTTTGGACCGCAACGGCGTGAGTGCCTTCGTGGCGATCATGCGGGGTTGCAACAACTACTGCTCCTACTGTGTGGTGCCCTATACGCGGGGTCGTGAGCGGAGCCGCGACGCCTCGACGATCGTCGCCGAGGCGCAGAGCCTCTTCGACAACGGTTACCGCGAGGTGACGCTCCTTGGCCAGAACGTCAACTCGTACCGTACGGGCGATGTGGATTTTCCGGAGTTGCTGCGGCGCGTGGCGTCGGTTTCGCCGCTGCTGCGCGTACGTTTCGCGACGTCGCACCCGAAGGATATGAGTGACCGCCTGCTGGAGACGATGGCTTCGATGCCCAATATCTGCCGGTCGATCCACCTCCCGGCGCAGTCGGGCGCGACGACGATGCTCGAGCGCATGAACCGCAAATATACGCGCGAATGGTATCTCGGTCGCATTGCGGCGATCCGGCGTTACATGCCCGACTGCTCGATCACCACGGACCTGATCGCCGGTTTCTCGGGCGAGACGGAGGAGGAGCATCGCGAGACGCTGTCGCTGATGCGCGAGGTGGGGTATGACTTCGCCTACATGTTCAAGTACTCGGAGCGCCCGGGGACTTATGCGCAGCGGCACCTGCCGGACGACGTGCCGGACGATGTGAAGTCGCGGCGCCTGCAGGAGATCATCGCCCTGCAGAACGAGCTGGGCCTGGCGAGCTACCGTCGCGACGTGGGGCGGGAGTTCGAGGTGCTGGTCGAGGGCGAATCGAAGCGCGACGCGAACCAGCTTTCGGGCCGCACGTCGCAGAACAAGGTGGTGGTCTTCGACCGTGGGGAGCACCGTGTGGGCGACTACGTCCGGGTGCGCATTACGGGGTGCACGGCGGCGACGCTCTTCGGCGAGGCCTTGGAATAGATTGAAGAATTACGGATTATAAAACAGAAGATTTCCTATGCGTTTTGACGAACTCGACCTGGAGGATGAAATCCTCGACGGTCTCGAAGATATGAATTTCCACGAGATGACGCCCGTGCAGGAGCACACCATTCCGG
>DXGO01000066.1 GCA_019113885.1 Candidatus Alistipes intestinipullorum
CGACGCAGGATCATGCGGCGGCGGCGATTGCCAAGGCCGGGGTTCCGGTCTTCGCGTGGAAGGGCGAGACGCTGCTCGAATACTGGTGGTGCACGGCGATGGCGATGTCGTTCCCGGGCGGCAAGGGCCCGCAGCTGGTTGTCGACGACGGAGGCGATGCCACGCTGCTGATCCACAAGGGCTACAAGGCCGAGAACGATGCCTCGACGCTCGACTATGCGCCGTCGTCCTATGAGGAGGAGGTGATCCTTTCGACTCTGAAACAGATCCTGGCCGAAGACCCCGAGAAGTGGCACCGCACGGTGGCCGAGTGGAAGGGCGTGAGCGAGGAGACCACGACGGGCGTACACCGCCTCTACCAGATGCAGGCGGCGGGCGAACTGCTCGTTCCGGCGATCAACGTCAACGACTCGTGCACGAAGTCGAAGTTCGACAACCTCTACGGCTGCCGCGAGTCGCTGGCCGACGGTATCAAGCGTGCGACGGACGTGATGATTGCCGGCAAGGTGGTTGTCGTGTGCGGCTACGGCGATGTGGGCAAGGGGTGCGCACGTTCGATGCGCTCGTACGGTGCCCGGGTGATCGTTACGGAGATCGACCCGATCTGCGCGTTGCAGGCGGCGATGGAGGGCTTCGAGGTGAAGACCGTGGAGAGCGCGCTCTCCGAGGGCAACATCTACGTGACCTGCACGGGCAACTGCGACATCATCACGCTGGAACACATGGAGCGGATGCGTGACCAGTCGATTGTCTGCAACATCGGCCATTTCGACAACGAGATCCAGATGGCGCGTCTGGAGGCTTCGGGGGCCGTGAAAACCAATATCAAGCCGCAGGTCGACAAGTACACCTTCCCCGACGGGCACTCGATCTTCATCCTGGCCGAGGGGCGTCTGGTGAACCTGGGCTGCGCCACGGGCCACCCGTCGTTCGTCATGTCGAATTCGTTCACGAACCAATGCCTGGCACAGATGGAGTTGTGGAAGGAGGATCTGAAGGTCGACGTCTACCGCCTGCCGAAGCACCTCGACGAAGAGGTTGCGCGGCTGCACCTCGACAACCTGGGTGTTGAATTGACGCACCTCACGCAGAAGCAGGCCGACTACATCGGCGTGCCGGTCGAGGGCCCCTACAAGGCCGAGCATTACCGGTATTGATGGCATGCGAAAGGAGAAAAAGGGGTGTGATCCATTGGATCACACCCCTTTTTGCATAAATCCTTCAGGTTGTCGGACGGATACCTCAGTTCCCGGCCGTGATGATGAGCCCGAGACCTCCGATGAAGAGCAGGAACATCAGTACCAACAGTTTGTTGACCAGCGATGAGGCCCCTTTGAACTCCTTCCAGATGAATACGCCCCAAATGGCGGCGATCATCGGGGCGCCTTGTCCCAGTGCATAGGAAATGGCCGGTCCGGCTTCGCCCGAAGCGATGTAGCTGAACGCCGTACCCAGGCACCAGATGGCGCCGCCGAGCATGCCGACCAGGTGGGTCGGGAACGATCCTTTGAAATAGGCACCGTATCCTACCGGCTGACCGACGAAGGGCCAGCGCATGATCAGCGTGTTGAAGAGCAGGTTGCTGGCCAGTACGCCGAGCGAGAAGATGAAAATGGCCGAGTAGGGTGTCAGCATGCCGCTCGCCGGGGATTCGAAGTTCTGGACATCCATGCCCATGACGACGAACCGATAGAAGAACGACATGAGAATACCGGCAATGAGGGCAAGGATCAATCCCTTGCGGTTGTTTTTCCGGCTCTCCTCGCCATGTTGCATGCGTCCCGAAGCGATTCCGTTGCAGATGATCGCCAGAACGATGAGAGCGACTCCCAGGAACAGAATGAGCGGATTGCCGGACGGAGCCCCGATGTAGTTGATAATGACTCCGAGAACCAGTGCGATTCCCACGCCCAGCGGAAAGGCGACAGCCATGCCTGCCAACGATACGGAAGCGGAGAGCAGGATGTTCGAGGCGTTGAAGATCACACCGCCGAGCAAAACCCAGCCGATGGATGCTCCGGCGGCTTGTCCGAGATCCGTCAGGAAGGATCGTCCGGCGTCGCCGACGCTGCCCATTGTCAAGCCCAGCACGAGAGCGAAAATGACCATGCCGATCACATAGTCCCAATAGAAGAGTTCGTAGCGCCAGCTTTTTGACGCCAGTTTCTGCGTGTTCCCCCAGGAACCCCAGCACAACATCGTAATCAGGCAGAAAATGACTGCCGTGAAATAACTACCGACGATATACATAGTTGCTCAGTTGATTGATGGTACAACATTTATTTCTTGCAGATGACGGCCGCGAACCCGCCTCCCGTAGCCAGGTTGACCGGGATACGTCGGTCGGCGGTGACGACTTCCGAAGTGCGGCGGTAATCCTTGCCGTTGACCTCGGCGTTGGCCCCGTCCTGGAATGAGGTGATGACATACTGGCCTTCTCCGAGGAACGAGAGGTCAAGCTGCAACTGCTGCGGCTGTTCGCCACCCATGATTCCGACAAACCATCGGTCTCCGCTGCGGCGGGCGATGCCGATGTATTCGCCTATTTTGCCGAACAGGGGGCGGGTTTCATCCCAGACGGTCGGCACCTCCTTCAGAAATTCGAAACATTCCCGGTTTTCGAGGTATTTGGTCGGGCTGTCGGAAAGCATCTGGAGCGGACTCTCATAGACGACATACATGGCCAACTGATGGGCGCGCGTGCCTTGGCTCATGGGTTCCACGGCATTGATGCGGAACGACTCCTTCTGGGCATTGAGCATGGCTCCCGGTGTATAGTCCATCGGTCCCACCCACATGCGCAGGAACGGGATGATGAGGTCGTGACGGGGCGTGGCACGGTCGCTCCATTTGTTGTATTCGAGGCCCACAACCCCTTCGCGGGTCATCAACAGCGGATATTTGGCCCGCATCCCCTCATTGGGATAGGAGCCGTGGAAGTCCACCAGGAAGTGACAGGCTGCTGCCTTGCGGGCTACCCGCTCATAGAAATTGACCATCTTGGCATCGTTGCGGTCCATGAAGTCGATCTTCACGCCCTTGACACCCCAGGCCTTCATCTGGTCGAAGGCTTCGTCGAGTTGCCGGTCGACATTGATCCATTTGGCCCACAGGAGGATTCCCACGCCTTTTTCTTCGGCATAACGGCAGATGGCCGGCATATCCACCTCGGGATTGAGCGTCATCAGATCATCACGGGCCGACCATCCTTCGTCGATGAGCAGGTATTCGAGGCCGTGTTCGGCTGCGAAATCAATCATGTAGAGGTAGGTCTCCGTGTTGATTCCGGCTTTAAAATCCACTCCGTAGATGTTGTTGTGGTTCCACCAGTCCCAAAGCACCTTTCCGGGGCGGATCCACGAATAGTCGTCCGTGGTCTTATCCGAGAGCAGGTAGATCAGCTCACTTCCGAGAATATCGGCATCGCTGTCAAAGATGCCCGTCACGCGCCACGGGAAAGCCCTGTCGAGGCGGCATTTTACTAGATAAGGCTCGCGTTCGGTCGCATAGATCTTGTTGGTGCCGTCGAAAAATTCCTCCTTGCGGGGATAAGCTGCCTGTACCCCTTCGAACCCCCGGCCCGTGGGACGCAGGTAGCATCCCGGGTAATTGTAGAGATTGGCCTCGGCCAGCAGCACGTTGCAGCCGCCGACCCGAACCATGACGGGTGCCAGCGAAATGCTGTCGGTCGGGAGCTGGCTCAGGTTACGCTCGGTGTAATTCTCTTCGAACCAGTTCTGCAGGTTCTTGGTCAGCAGCGTATAGGAGGGGTAATCCTCTGCAAACTCGTATCCGATCCGTTCGCCTTCGACAAGTCCCTCGCGGGCCTCTGTCCCGACGAAGCGGTAGGCTACACCATCGGCATAGGCGCGTATCTCGACCCGGTAGTGCGGATAGACGATCTGCACTTCCCGGTAATTCTCCCGTACGGAGGGGTATTTCCGTGCAACGGTGAAGTGCTCCGTACGATCGACCTCCCGGCGGATAACCCGTTTGCAGCGGGCTTCGGAACCCCATGTCTGGCCATCGACGGTCATGGAGAGCGGCGACGGGGCCAGGATGCGCGTTCCCTGTCGGAATACCTCATAACGGAGCGTCTGTCCGTCGTGGAGGATGTTCACCGTATTAGTCCCGTCGGGCGAAGTCACGCTCGCCAGACGGCGTTCCTTGGCCGCGGCGGAAAACAGTGTCGCCGTGGCGAGCAGGCTGAACAGTAATTTTTTCATCGGTCGGTTTTTTGAAGGTTTTTCCCCGTGGTACAGGCAACAAGCGCTTCGAGCGTGGAGGCAACCCTCTCCTGCGGGATGATCAGGTAATCCTGGATTCCTGTTTCGTCGATGTCGAACGAACTGCGTCCGTCCTCGGCGATCCGAACTGATCCTTTGGACGAGTAGTTGAACCATTGCCCGGGCTCCACAGCTTCGAGAACGGCTGTCAGATCCCACGTCTGGCGGTCATACGGCATCTCCATGTAGTGGCTGTAGGCTACCGACAGCGGATGGCCTTCGGGATTCCCGAAGTCGCGGAGAACGCTCTCGTGCGGATAGAGCAGCAGATTGCCGACCTCCCATCCGGTGGTTGTCAGCGGCACGGGGCACTCCTCAAACGTGCGGTGGGCAGCCTGCAGGTCGCAGACGACATTGTACTCCGGGAAATCGAACTCGTCGCTGAAAAGCCCCGCCATCGTCACGACGCGGCTGACTTTCGCTGCGACCAGTTCGCGTCCCGAGAGTTCCGAAAACTCGTCGGCTTCGCTGGCGAGCAGGTTGCCGATGTTGGTCAGCGGCCCTACGGCGATCAGCACGACCGAACCGTCGGGTTGACCGGCCAGCAGCTGGCGCAGCAGTTTATAACCTTCGGGCAGGTTGCTGTCGATGGTTCTTGCGGGTTGCAGGAGCGGTTTGCCGTTGAACGTTGCCTCGAGTGTGGGGAGCAGGTAGGTGCCGTCCTCGGGTGTGACGCCATGATAGGCATAACCCATCGGGATATCGTTGCGGTTGTTGAACCGGCAATATCCGTCGGTAAAGGCGATCGTGGCAGGATTGGCTTTGCAGAGCGTGATACCCAGCAGGTCGATCTTGCCTTCCTGCTCGTAGTTGAGCAGCATTTGAAGCGCCAGGACGTCGTCGATGTCGTTTCCCAGGTCGGTGTCGAAGATGACGCGGAGCGGTTCGTTGCCCGGGGCCTCCGGGTTGCGCCCGCAGGCAACGCCCAAAAGAATCATTGCGAAGATCAGAATCCGTTTCATGGATGGTGAAATGTTGTTTAGCGTTTGTAGTTCAATGTGGTGTCACTTTGCAGGTCGTCGAACTCCTTCGGGTCGATGGCCGGTTCGTTCTCCGCCATTCCGACACCTACATAGCCCAGCGGATGGAATCCTCCGGTGAAGTAGTTCGTGTTGGCAAAGCGTACCGTCGGACGGTCGCAAGCCGGGTCGAGTATGCCCAATGCCAGGATGTAGCGACCTTCGGGCAGGCGGGCATCAAGCTGTGCCCGGGCTTGAACCCGAACGGTTTCGGCCGGGATTTGATAGGCCTCCTGCTGCATGTCCCACTTCTCGCCGGGCATCCATTGCGAGATGGCCACTCCGTCGAGACGGGCACCCCATACCTTGTCATGCGTTTGGGCGTCGAGCAGGGCCACTTCGACCGGCCAGTCGTAGTAGAACGGCGAGGAACCGGTGTTCCGTACGGAGAACTCTATCGGGAACTCCTCTCCGGGCGTGATTTGCCGCGGATAGGTGGCGTCCGAGAGAACAAACCGATATCCCATGGCCTTTTGCAGTTCGGCCGCATTGCGTGCGAATACCGGATCGTTGAAATCGGCCCAGGTGATACCGCCCAGGTGATTGCAGTGGAGATTGCGGATCTGTTCGATGACGGTTCGGCGGGTCGTGTCGTTGGCCACGACCTCTTCGAAACTGTGGTACTTGGCCAGATCGCCCCAATTCCAGGTGATCTCACCTCCGACGGGCTGACGCCGCCAATAGTCGCCGCGGGCCATCATTTCGTTGTATCCGCGACCGATCTCCTGCGGCTGGGCCCAGGAGTCCCAGTAGATACCGAAGTCGTAGTCCTTGAACTCGTAGGCGTAGCGAACCATCACCTTCTTGTTGTGGAAGGCTTCGCTGAAGGCGTCCCCGAGAACCTTTTCCATGCCCGGGATCCAGGTTCTTCCGGCAACGTGGCGGGGCTCGTCATGCGGAGGATAGACCGTCGAGAGATCCGGGTCGTGATGCTCGCCCCACTCGCCGATGATACCCATCTCGACATATGCGACGCGGGGATCGTTGTCCCAGGCTTCACCCAACTTGCGCACCAGTTTGCGTACACGTTCCGGGAAACTCGGGTCGAAATATCCGCCCGAAATGGTCGTCAGCGAGTCCTGCGGTTCCACGTAGGCTCCGACCGATCCGGGAATCTGCTTGTAGGGCCCCGTCTCTCCGGGCAGGTCGGACGGCCAGTGCCATCCGTTCAGGTCGTCGGGGTTGTTCGGGTTCTTTTCCCACCCGCCGTGCCACGGTTCAACCCAGACCAGAAAGACACGGGGAATCACTTTGACATTCTGTTCCTCGACACCTTCCCAACGGTGGTTGCTGTATGCAATGATCTTGTCCACGCCGTCCGATTCGACATCCTCCAGCATGTTCCACTGCATGTATTCCTTGATGAGCGAACCGTAGGGGTAGGGGTATTCATCCCGACGGGTATCGGTGCCGATCATAAAGAATTCGCGGAAACCTTTCAGCGGATTACGCAGGGCGGGTTCGTATTCGGCCATGGTGACATGAACGTTCTGGCCGTCGGTCCGGGCCGAATAGGTTGCCGGTTTTTGGCTGTCCCCGCAGGCTGCGCAAACGAAGGCGCAAAGCAGCGGATACAATATGGTTCGGGTTCGCATGGCTGATTATTTTACGATGTATTTCAAGGTTTTGTCGCTCTGGATGTCATCGAATTTGACGTTCGTAAGGCCGTATTCGTCGCAGTCGGCCCCAACGCCGACGTATCCCATCGGATGGCGGCCTCCGGTGAAGTAATTCATGGCCGCAAAACGCAGCGAAGGCAGCATGCCTGCGGGATCGAGCACCGCGACGGAGATGATGTATTTCCCGGGGTCAAGAGCTTCGTCGAGGGTGATTGTTGCGTTCACTTCCTTCTCCTTGGCCGGCGTCAGGTAGCTGCTGTTCGCCGAATCCCAATCTTCGCCGGGCATCCATTGCGAGATGTGCACGTCATCGAGGGTCGTTGACCAAACCTTCCGGTGTGACGTGGCGTCGAGCAGTGCGATCTCGACGGGCCAGTCGTAGTAGAAGGGCGAGGATCCCGTATTGACTACCTTAAGCTTTACGTCGAACGGTTTTCCCTGCTCGATGCGGGTGGGGTAGCTGAACTCCTTAATGACGAACCGATAGCCCAGCACTTTCTGTACGAGGGCTGCATTGGCCTGGAAAACGGGATCCTGGAAGTTGGCCCAGGTGACACCACCCAGGTGGTTGCAGTGCAGCGCGCGGATCTGGTTGATGACTTTCGTGCGGGTCTCGGTATTGGCCAGGCAATCCTCCAGACTGCGGTATCCCTTGTTGTAGAGATCTCCCCAGTTCCAGGTGATCTCACCTCCGACGGGCTGGGTGCGCCAGTAGTCGCCCCGACGCATCATGGCGTTGTATCCGCGCTCCTCCTCCTCGGAAATGGCCCAGGAGTCCCAGTAGATGCCGAAATCGTAATCCTCGAACTCATAGGCGTAACGAACCATCACCTTCTTGTTCTTGAAGGCCTCCTTGAAGGCGTCGCCCAACACTTTTTCGATTCCGGGAATCCAGGTCCGGTTGGCTACGTGATACGATTGGGTGTGAGGCAGCCAATAGGTGGTGATGTTGGGGTCGTGGTGTTCGCCCCACTCGCCGATGATACCCATTTCGACATATGCGACGCGGGGATCATTGTCCCAGGCTTCGCCGAGTTTGGCAATGAGTTTCTTGATTCGATCCTGGAACGTCGGGTCGAAGTATCCGCCGGTCGAAGGGGTGTCGTTGTCATCGGAACGCACCTCGCGGGGAAAATCCGACGGCCAGTGCCAGCCGTTCAGGTCGTCGGGGTGATCCGTATAGGTGTTTTTCTCGACTCCGCCCTCATAGGCTTCCATCCAGACGATGAAGGGTCTCGGAACCACTTTGACATTCATGTCCTCGACGCCCTCCCAGCGATGGTTGCTGTAGGCGATGACCTTGTCGACGCCGTCCGATTCGACATTCTCCATCATGTTCCATTGCATGTACTCCTTGATGAGCGTGCCGTACGGATAGGGGTATTCGTCGCGTTTCTTGTCGATGCCGGGCCCGAAGAACTCCCGGAACCCCTTCATAGGGTTCCGGAAGGCCTGGTAGTATTCGTAGGGGACAACCTTTACCACACCGTTTTCCACGGTCGTGCTGCCCGAGTCCCCCGGATTAGGAAGCTGTTGGCCGTCGTCTTTCGCACAACCCGTCCCCAGGACGGCCAACAGCAGACAGAATGCAATGTTTCTTTTCATAATTGTGATCAATAGCCGGGATTGTTTTCCGTAATGGCGTCGTTGGCATCCATAGCACTCTGCGGGATCGGGTAGAGCACATGGAAGTCACGGATGTTGATGTTATCCTCCGGGTAAGCGGCCTTGACCTGTTCGGCCAGTTTTCCGAAGCGGATCAGGTCGAACCGGCGGTGGTGTTCGCAGCACAGCTCCTTGAGACGTTCGAGCAGTACGGCCGAGGCAAACTCCTCCTTCGAAAGATTGTCCTCTGCGGTGATGTCGTCCAGTCCGGCGCGGCGGCGCACCTCGTTGATACAGTCGTATTTGGCCGATGTGTTGTCGTCGGTGGCGTTGAGCGCTTCGGCTCGCATCAGCAGGACATCGGCATAGCGGATGAAGATGAAATTCAGGTCGTCGTTCTCGATCTCGTTGCCGTATTTCGAGTCCCAGAATTTCTTGATTGCGGGCGGCGTTTGTGCGACTCCGGCATATTCGGTCCAGAAGAACTCCTCCTGGCGGCGATCCGTGACGGGCGTTCCGTCATAATCCGTTGCATAGCTGTCGTAGAGGTACTGCGACGGGCCGAAACCGCCCCAACCGCCGAATGCCGTCGGGCCGCCTACGCCGCGGGGCCCCCAGTAGCTGTGTTGGAGAGAACCCTCTTCGCCCCATTTTCCCGAGTGTTTGAACTGCACCTCGAAGATGTTTTCATACTCCTCGTTCTTGTGCTCCGGGGAGAAGATGTCGGCATAGTTGTCGTAGAGATGGAATTTGCCGTATACCTGGTCGAGTGCCTTCAGGGCTTCGCCCGGATTTCCCCACTGGAGCAGGACGCGGCCCAGCATGGCGTATGCCGCATAGCTGGTGGCACGGCCCTTGTCGGTGGCCGAATCCCACGATGTCGGAAGCACGTTGCTTGCGTCGCGCAGATCCTGGACGATTCTTTCATAGACTTCGTCGGCCGTTGCGCGGGGTTTCATAATCTGATCCTTGTCGACCGAGCCCGTCGTCCAGAGGGGTACGCCGCCGTACATGCGCACCAGGTCGAAATAGAGTACCGCACGCAGGAATTTGGCCTGGGCGATCATCATGTTGCGGCCCTGCGCGCTGACGGGAGCGTCGGCCGGCATGTCGATGACGATGTTGCAACGCTTGATTCCGTCGTAGCAGAGGGTGTAGTGGTTGTCGAGGAACTCGTGCGAAGCGGAGAAGGTGTAGTAGTGGAGTTCGGCGTAGGCAGCCCAACCGAGGTCGATGGGCTTAACCTCGTCGGTGCCGAACTCACCGAGCGTGATGGCATATTTGGCCTCGAACCCGGCCGTGATGTTCTGCAGGGCGCCGTAGGCGGCCGTCAGCGTACTGTTCCAGTCCTCTTCGGTCTTGAACGAGTTCTCGGGGGTGAGGTTGCTCAGCGGGGTCTCGTCGAGAAAGCTCTCGCAGGAGGTGGCTCCAAGCATCAGCAGGCATCCTGCGGCATATAATAACTTTTTCATAATTCGGTTCTGTTTCGGGTTGAAAGGTTAGAAGTTGATGGATACGCCTCCGATGTAACTGCGCGATCCGGGATAGGGGTTCGTATTGTCCCATGCCTCCACATCGTAGCCGGTGTAGGCGGTGAAGGTGGCGAGGTTCTGTACCGAGAAGAACAGACGGATGCTGTTGGCCCGGATGGCATCGGTCCACCGTTTCGGGAACGTGTATCCGATTTCGAGGTTCTTGATCCGGAGGTACTTTCCGTCCTGGAGGTTGGCGTCGGTGCCGTCACCGTTGGCATAGGCGCTGCCTACACGCGGGGCCGGATAGGTATTGCTCGGGCGATCGACGCGCCAGTAACCGTAGTAGTAGTCCTCGCTCATGTTGCCCCAGACGTTGTAGGAGTTCTGCGAGCGCAGAAGCGTATTGTTGATCTTGTGCCCGCCGGCGAAGTTCATAAAGAGGGTGACGTCGACTCCGTAGAAGCGGAACGTATTGGTGAAACCTCCGTACCAGGTCGGTGTGCTTTGACCGGCGAACTGGCGATCTTCGCCGTTGATGACGTTGTTCTTGTCGTAGTCCTGGATCTTCCGGTCGCCGGGGTAAGCTCCGTATACGGCAGCCTTCTCGGCTTCGTCGAGCTGCCAGATTCCCTCGGCATGGAGCAGGTAGTACTCTCCGAGCGAGTGGCCCACGAAGAGCGACTTGTTCACATCCTGTTTGCCGTCGTAGAGTTCGACGATCTCGTTGCGGTTGTAGGAGATATTGAACGAGGTGGTCCACTGGAAGTTCTTCATGTTGAGGTTGACCGTGTTCAACGTGAACTCCACACCCTTGTTGTCGAGTACGCCGACATTGGTCAGCGAACTCAGGTAGCCCGACTCCTTGGGCAGGGGCACGGTCCAAAGCAGGTCGCTCGTGCGTTTGTAGTAACCTTCGATCGTACCGGCGATCCGGTTGCCGAAGAATCCGAAGTCGATACCGAGATCGAGCTGCTTGGCCTTCTCCCACGTAAGGTTCGGGTTGCTGATGCTGCTGTAGACGGCGCCCGATGCAAGCGTGTTGCCGAATACGTAGTCGAGACCCGAGCCGCCCTGGCTGATCTGAGCCGTGTAGGCATAGTCACCGATATTCTGGTTTCCGAGCATACCGGCGCTGACTCTCAGTTTGAGGTTGTCGATCCACGAAGCCTTCTGGAGGAACTTCTCCTCGGAGATTCGCCACGCGGCAGCCACCGACGGGAAGTAACCCCAGCGGTGTCCCGGAGCGAAGCGTGAGGAACCGTCGCCACGCATGGTGAAGGTCAGCAGGTAGCGTTCGTCGAAGTTGTAGGTTGCACGGCCGTAGAACGAAACGAGCGTCGAAGCCGAGGCGTAGGAGCCGTTGGGTCCGTGGGTGGTGGCGCCGCCGAGGTTGTTGTATTTCGTCAGCCAGTTCAGACCCTTCGAGTCTGCGGTAACCTCCTCGTAATCGGTTTTCGAGGCCGAGAAACCGCCCATGACCGTCAGCTTGTGGCGATTGCGAATAAAGTCATAGGTGATGGTGTTTTCGGTTTGCCAGTAGCGCTTCTTGTTGGACATGATGCGGGCGTGGCCGTCTTCGGCATAGTGTTGGCCCATGCGTCCGTCCTCGTATTCGTTGACTTTGTAGAAGACCAGCTCACCGCCGTTGTCCGAACGGATGCGCAGGTTCTTGATCGGCTCCAGTTCCAGGTAGAACGATCCCACGGCGCGGGTTTTCTTGGTCGGCTTATCCAACAGGTCGACAATGGCCACGGGGTTTGCCTTCGTATTGAGGAAGCCGTCGAAGTAGCTGCCGTCGTCGTTGTAGATCGGGGCGGTCGGCTGTGCGGTGATGGCGCTGTGCATGGTTCCGTATCCCGAGTCAGACTCTTCGTTGATGTTCATCAGCTTCGACTCAACGACATTCATTCGCACGCCCGAGCGCAGCCAGGGGTTCAGCACGGCGTCCATATTGTAACGGACGGTGAGTTTGTTGAAAGACGAACGCTTGACGGTACCCTGCTGGTCGTAATAGTCGAGGCCGAGGTAGTGGGTAGCCTTTTCGCTGCCGCCCGAAATCGAGAAGTTGTAGTTTTGGAAACTTCCGTCCTGCGTTACGGCATCCTGCCAATCGGTCGATTCGCCGCGGCTGAGCAGACGCAACTCGGCGGAAGTCCAGCTGTAATTCTGTCCGGTGGATTCGATCAGGTCGTAATATTGCTGGGCATTCATCATCCGCTGCTTGTTCATCAGCTTCTGGACGCCGCCCGTAGCGTTGAACGAGATGCGGGTCTTGCCGGCCGTTCCCTTCTTGGTGGTGACGAGTACGACACCGTTCGATCCGCGCGATCCGTAGATCGAGGCCGACGAGGCGTCTTTCAGGACTTCGATGGATTGGATGTCTCCGGCCGAGAGGTCCTGCAGACCGCCCTGAACGGGCACTCCGTCGACGATGTAGAGCGGTTCGGTTCCGGCATTGATCGAACCTGCGCCACGGATCAGAATGCTGGCGTCGGCACCGGGCTTCATGTTGCCCTGGGTAACCTGTACGCCGGCTGCGGATCCCTGAAGTGCGGCCGACACCATGCCGATTTTACCGTTTTTCAGCACGTCGGGCTTGATCGAGGCGACGGATCCTGTCAGGTCACTCTTCTTGGCCGATCCGTAACCGATGACCACGACGTCATCCATGTTGTAATTGTCCGGTACCATGCGGATTTCCATCAGAGAGTTTCCCCCCCCCACCGTGACGTTCTTTTCGATCATTCCTATGTAGGTGAAAGTGAGGGTTTCACCTTTTTTCGCTTCGATCGAGAACTGCCCTTCGGCATCGGTCGAAACGCCTCTCTGGGTTCCCTTTACGATGACGGCGACACCGGCGAGCGGTTCGGAGTTGTCATCCATTACCACGCCCTTGACTTGGTTCTGCGCAAAGCCCGCGGTGGCCAGCAACAAGGCTGTCAGTACAAACAGTATCTTTTTCATGTTCGATTTCGGTTAGTGGTTTGACACTAGAATTGGCGGATGGCACGGATGCCGATGGTCCAGCCCTCCTTGTCCGAGGCGGCGGTCACGAGATTCTCCTCTTCGTAGAAATTCACGTAGTAGGCACTCCATGCGGCAGCCGTATCGTCAGCATCACCTTCGGTCGACGACCAGTAGTTGTTGGCCGGCATGGCGGCGCCCTTTTCGGCGAGCATCTTCTTTTGGTAGAAGAGCTGGATGAGCTCCTCCTGCGAGGGGAGGAACCAGTCGTCGTAGACAATGCCGTCGACGGTTTCGGTCTCGGCATCGCACTGTTCGGCGGCCGACTTCTTGCTTGCCGGCCAGGTCTCGAACTTCTGGTGGAAGACCTTCATTGCCTCGACACACAGCCGGGTGTTCTCCTTACCGGTATAGATCTCCTTTTTGGTGCCTCCGTGTTCGGACGTGGGGCCCCATTGCTCGGTTGCCGTTCCGGTGTTCGTACGTTTGGCGATCAGTCCGTGGATACCGCCGTCGGAGACATAATATACGATACCGCCGCCGATCTCATCGCCTATGGCTACCGCGATATTGACCGTTCCGAGGCGTCCCTGGCGGTTGCCGCGGGTCAGCGTCAGGGTGTTCACTCCATAGCACGATGCGGGAACTACGGCTTCGATGCCCTCGTCGGTGAGCGTTACGTCGGCCGTGGCCGAAACGTTGGCCGGGTAGGCGTCGGACGTAAAGACGAGTTTGTCTCCGTTTTCGAAACCGCTGCCCTTGATCTGAATGGTTCCTCCGGGGGTGGTGTTCCCTGCCGGCATGACCAGATCTTCGATGACAATTACGTAGGCAACTTTCAGCACTTCGGGGAGTTTCGATACTTTGCCGGCCCGTTCGACCTCCACCTCATAGCTTCCGGCCGCATCGGACGGAATGGCGATGGAGATGCCGTAATCGGTGACTTCGGTCACCTCGGGGGTGAAATCCTTCTCCTGGGAGAGTGAGGTGCAGTAGAGAATGTCTCCGACATCGAATCCCTTGCCGGAGATCGTCACCGTCGTGCCGGGAATCGTATTGCTTTCCGTCGGCATGACCACGTCTTTCAGGATCGGGGCGATAGGTTCCGCTGTCCGATCGTTCTCGTCGTCGCAACCCGAACTTGTCAGTGCGAGGCACGAGAAAAGAAGCATGATGTTTAATTTTCTCATGGAAGTTTAAGTTTTAGGTTCGTTATTGTCGTGTAAAGAGAAGCGTCCCGTTATTGCTGGAGAGCTACCTGTCTTTCGTCGATTTCCCGGCGGTAGGGTACCGAACTTTGGGCGCCGAGCCGGGTTACGGAGATGGAGGCGACGTACGATGCGAAGCGTGCGGCCTGTGCCAGACTTTGTCCTTCGGAGAGCGCCACGCACAGCGCACCGCAGAAGGTGTCTCCGGCAGCAGTTGTGTCTACGGGTTGCACCTTGAAGGCTCCGATGCGTGAAAATTCCGTTCCGTCGAAGCAAAGCGATCCGAGCGATCCGAGTGTGATGAGGATGTTTTTCGTGCCGCGCTCATGGAGAATGCGGGCGGCCTTTTCGGCCGATTCCCAGTCCGAGACCTCGATGCCGGCAAGAATTCCTGCCTCACCGCGGTTCGGAATCAGAATATCCGTTATGGCGAGCAGTTCGTCGGGAAGGGGTTTCCGGGGGGCCGGAGCGGGATTAAGGATGACTTTGGCGCCGTGATCATGGGCGATCCGAGCGGCGGCGATGACGGTTTCAAGGGGAATTTCCAGCTGCATGATCAGCAGGTCGGCCGATTCGATCTCTTTCCGCGACAGTTCGATGTCGGCGGGTGTGAGCGTGTTGTTGGCTCCCGGTGCAACGACGATGCAGTTTTCGCCCTCCGCATTGACGGTAATCAGTGCGATTCCTGAAGGGGATTCGGTATCCTGGAGGATGAAGTCCGTATTGATTCCTTCCTGGCGGTAGCCCTCCGTTGCGCGCTGGGCAAAGAGGTCTTTTCCGGTTTTGCAGATGAAGGAGACCTTTCCGCCCAGTCGGGCGATGGCAACGGCCTGATTGGCCCCTTTGCCTCCGGGGTTCATAAGGAAGGTTCCCCCCAGGACGGTCTCTCCGGGAGCCGGCAGTTTTTCGGACTTGAT
Source organism: Candidatus Alistipes intestinipullorum (assembly GCA_019113885.1). Lineage (GTDB taxonomy): Bacteria > Bacteroidota > Bacteroidia > Bacteroidales > Rikenellaceae > Alistipes > Alistipes intestinipullorum. The sequence goes on from DXGO01000066.1 coordinate 15,094, forward strand.
AACCATGTCCGTATTGCTGCTGCCGATGACAACAATTTTTTGGGGTTCCATGATGACGAGTTTTAGGTTCGGTAGTGGTATGGGGAAGGTTGGTTAGTCCTTCGCGCAAACGTTTGTGCAAATATAAAGAAAAATATTTCAAATTATCAAGTTTTTTTGACCGAATTTTCAAAAAAAAAGTATCTTTGTCAATAGTAAATGGAGGAAATATGCAGAAGGAAACATTGATAACGATAGCCGAACGGACGGGTTTTTCGATATCTACGATATCCCGGGTGCTCAATGGAAAGGCGCAAAAATATCGGATTGCGGCAAAGACGGTCGATCTGATTACGCAGGAGGCCCGGAAGTGCAATTATCAACCGAACCTGACTGCCCAGAGCCTTCGGACGCGACGCACGCATACGATAGGTTTGGTCGTTCCGAGCATCGACAACCCATTCTTTGCCAACATTGCAAACGTTATCATCCATGAGGCGCGCCTGTATCGGTATACGGTGATTCTGATCGACTCGATGGAGAGCGAGCGCGACGAGCGCGAAGGAATCGAGTCGCTGATGAGCCGCAATATCGACGGAATCATTGTCGTACCGTGCGGTACGGATCCCCAGATGTTGGAGTCTGTCTCGAATCAGACGCCCATCGTGTTGATCGACCGTTATTTCCCGGATACAACCTTGCCATACGTGTCGACGGACAACTACCTGGGTAGTTACAATGCGACGCGGATGCTTCTCGAAATGGGGCATCGCCGCATCAACTGTATCCAGGGCCCACCGGCGTCGATTACGACGATCGAGCGGGTTCGAGGCTATCGTGCGGCTTTGGCCTCGTTCGGCATCGGGGATTCCGAGCGGGTTTCGGGTACGGACTTTTCGATTCAGAACGGTTACGTGGAGACGAAACTGGCCCTGGCGCAACCGGAACCGCCCACGGCGATCTTTGCATTGAGTAATACGATTCTGCTCGGGGCCATCAAGGCGATCGAGGAGGCCGGAATGAAGATTCCGACAGATCTTTCCATCCTGTCGTTCGATAACTACACCTATCTGGATTTTCTTTCGCCTGCGATCACGCGTGTGAACCAGCCGATTGAAGAGATGGGTATTCTGGCGGTCAAGATGTTGTTGCAGATTATGAAGAGCAAGGAGACGGGACGGGCGCAGATCCTGTTGCCGCCGAGTATCATTGTCCGGGATTCGGTACGGCCGTTGCATTCCCGATAGCAGCATATAGCCGAATCGGTCAGGAGGCATAGACGCAAAACCCCCGGCTTCATGTGAAGCCGGGGGTTTTGCGTTGGGAATTTATCCGGATCAATAGCCGAAGATCTCCTCCTGCGAGACGGTCTTGATGGGGCCGAGGGTCTTCAGGTAGTTGAGGTCGAGGTTCTTGATGTCGCCCAGGATACCGTAGGTGTAGGGGCGGTCCTTGACCCACTGCTGCTGCGCGGCCTTCACGTCGTCGAGCGTCATCGACTGCACCTTCTCGAAAATCTGCCGGTCGCGATCCTCCGAGAGGCCGAGGCGGCGCAGCCAGACGTAGGAGGTGAGCACAGAGGCTCCGGTTGTGCGCTCGGTGCGCAGGCGGGTGAGAATGGCCTCCTTGGCAATCTTGAATGCGGCCTCCGACTCGGGCATCTGGTTGATGATTTCGTCGAATGCCTCGATGGCGGTCTGCATCTTGTCGTTCTGCGTGGCGATGAAGGCCGTATAGGAGTAGCTGTCGTCAGCGAACGAGGGCTCTCCGATCCATGCTGACGCGGAGTATGCCAGGCCGCGGGCCTCGCGCATTTCCTGGAAGCAGATGGAGTTCATGCTGCCGCCGAAATACTCGTTATAGAGTGTGATGGCGGGGTCGTTCTGTACATCGAACTTCTCGCCGCGGTTCGAGTACTGGAAGTAGTAGAGTTGATTGGCATCGTACTGGGCCAGCACAACGCTGCTCTTGTCGGTGAGCTGCTTCTTCGGATAGCTCTTCTCCAGCGGGGCCAGCACGTCGGCAGCTCGGTGGTAGTCGGCGATATACTTCTTGACCTGGTTTCCGGCCAGCGGGCCGTAGTAGAGCACCTCGTGTTGCTTGTTCAGCAGGTCACGCACGCGGGCCAGGAGCTCGTCCGAGCGGAGTGACAGGAGTTCGTCATTCTTCAGCGTTGAGCGGCGGATAAAGTCTTCGCCGTAGATGAGGTAGGTTTGCAGCTCGGAGAAGTTGCTCGCCTGGTTGAGCTTGGCGTCGGCGCGCGACTTCACGATGTCCTGCTTGAGGTTTTCGAGGATCGCCTCGTCGGGTACAGCCCCGGCGATAAGTCCTTCGACGATCTCCATCGCCTTTGTCATGTTCTCGCTCAGGCCCGAGATCGAGATCGAGCACTGGTTGCTGCCGGCCCGCATCGAGAAGGAGCAGGCGATGTCGTACATCTCGGAGGCGATCTGCTCGGCCGACATGGCCTCGGTGCCCAGGTAACTCAGGTAATCGAAGGCCAGCCCAAGGGCAGGATCGTTCTCGAAACCCTTGTCGAAGATATATTGCAGCGAGAAGATGTCGTTCAACTCGTTTTTCTTGTAAAGGACGTGGATGCCGTCGCGGACGTCGAACTGTGCCATGTCGGTGTCGTAGTTGACGAACACCGGCTCGATAGGTTTAACTTCGGACTGCTGGATTTCGGTCAGGAAGGTGCTCTGCTTGTCGCGGTTCGTGACGATCGGGGTGATCTTCGGGGCGGCGATCTTCTGTACGTTCTTGTCCTCGCCCTCACGCTTGTAGACGATGGCGTAGGCGTTCTCGCCGAGGTACTTGTTTGCCCAGTCGACGACATCCTGCTTGGTCACCTTGGCCAGGCGGTCGAGCTGTGCCACCTCGTCGGCCCAGTCGGTGCCGTTGATGAACGACTGCACGTACATGTCGGCACGGGCGTCGTTGCTTTCATAGTCGCGCATCATGTAGAGCTTCGTGTTGTTGATTGAAGCCTGGATGAGCGACTCGTCGAAGTCTCCGGCGCGGAGCTTGGCTACCTCGGCGAGAAGCAGGTCGCGCACCTCCTCGAGCGACTGCCCGGCTTTGGGAATGCCTCCGGCGAGGAACGAGCTGTAGTCGGGCTGTCCGGAGAATCCGCCGTAGGCGCCGAGGACCTTCTGCTGCTGGTTGAGGTCGAGGTCGATCAGTCCGGCCTGGCCGTTGTGGAGAATGTCGCTGGCGATGCGTGCCACGTCGCTCGGGTCGCTCGAAAGGCCCGGCAGGCGCCACCCGATCATTACGTTGGCGGCCTCCAGCCCGTAGACCTCGCGCACGACGGGCTCGGTGATGGGCTCCTCGGGGGTGATCTTGAGCTTCGGGAGGTTCTCGTTGGGCTGCATGTCGCCGAAGTACTTGTCGATGGTGGCGATCACCTCGTCGGGATTCAGGTCACCCGAGAGGCAGATGGCCATGTTGTTCGGGACGTAGTAGGTCTTGTGGTAATTCTTGACGTTGGTGATCGAGGGGTTCTTCAGGTGCTCCTGCGTACCCAGCACGGTCTGCGTGCCGTAGGGGTGGTGGGGGAACAGTGCGGCGTCGAGGGTCTCCCATACCTTGCGGCTGTCACGCGTGAGCGACATGTTCTTCTCCTCGTAGATGGTCTCCAGCTCGGTGTGGAAGCCGCGGATCACGGGATTGCGGAAGCGGTCGGCCTCGATCTTCGCCCAGTTCTCCACCTCGTTGGCGGGGATGTCCTCCACATAGACGGTCATGTCCTGCGACGTGTAGGCGTTGGTTCCGTTGGCACCGATGGCGGCCATCAGCTTGTCGTACTCGTTCGGAATGGCGAGTTTCGAAGCCTCGTAGCTGATCGAGTCGATGCGGTGGTAGATGGCGGCGCGCTCGGCCTCGTCCTCCGTCTGGCGGTAGACCTCGAAGAGCTGCTCGATCTCGTCGAGCATGGGCTTTTCGGCGGCGTAGTCGGAGGTTCCGAAGTTGGGCGTGCCCTTGAACATCAGGTGCTCGAAGTAGTGTGCCAGGCCGGTGGTTTCGGCGGGGTCGTTCTTGCCGCCGACGCGCACGGCGATGTAGGTCTGGATGCGGGGCGTCTCCTTGTTGACGCTCATGTAGACCTTCAGTCCATTGTCGAGGGTGTAGATCCGCGTGTTCATCGGATCGCCCTTGACCGTCTCGTACTTGTATTTGCTGCACGCGGAGGCCAGCATTGCCACGACGACGGTTGCGAAGATTAACAGACGTTTCATGGGTTTGATGTTATTGGATTAGATACTTGAAAAGATCGAGGCGATTCCCTCCTTGAGGGCCGGGAAGGTGTCGGCGAAAATGTGGACGAGGATTCCGATCGAGACGATAAGTTTGGCGCCCGTCCCGACGATGAACGAGAGGAACGATCCGAACCCCACGACGAGGGCCTTGGCGCGGTCGTTGCGGTCGTTGACAAGCTCGCCGATGACGGCCCCGAGGAATGGTCCGAGGAGAATGCCGACGGGCGGGAGGAAGAAGAATCCCACGAAGACGCCGATGGTGGCGCCGATCGACCCGGCGCGGGATCCGCCGAAGCGTTTGGCCATCCACGCGGGGAGGATGTAGTCGGCGATACTGACGGCGATGCTGACGGCAAGCCAGACCCAGAGGGCCGTGGCACCCATCTGCGAATAGGAGGTGAAGTAGGCGCAGAGCAATCCGCCGTAGCTGAGCAGCGTTCCCGGCAGCACCGGGACGATGCATCCGGCGATTCCGAGCAGTGCGAGCACGAAGGCGCCTGTCGAGAGCAGTATATCCATCTGTGAGCGATGTTGTGTCCCGGTGGTCGGGACGGATGCGACAAAGGTACATATTTATACGAAAAAATCTCCCTTTCGGAGGGAGATTTTTGTATGTTCATCCGGGGCGCCGGGCCGTTCGTGCTACTCCACGAGGCGGTTGGTGGCCGTGTCGGGGAAGATGACCCAGGGTCGGAACTGCTTGGCGTCCTCGAAATCCATCAGGGCGTAGGAGGCGATGATGACCACGTCGCCGACCTGCACCTTGCGGGCTGCGGCGCCGTTGAGGCAGATGCAGCCGCTGCCGCGCTCCCCCTTGATGATGTAGGTTTCGAAACGCTCGCCGTTGTTGATGTCCAGGATCTGGACCTTCTCGCCCTCGATCATGTTGGCCGCGTCGAGCAGGGCCTCGTCGATGGTGATGCTCCCCACGTAGTTGAGGTCGGCCTGGGTGACCGTTACGCGGTGGATTTTCGATTTGATGACTTCGATCTGGAATTTCATTATCGGATGCGGATGTTGTCGATTAAACGGATGTCGCCGGCCTGCACGGCGATGCAGCCCTGGATACGTTCGGAGTCGCTCCACGCCTTGACCTCCTGCATCGTGCGGGCGTCGACCGACTGGTAGTAGATGACCTTGAGCAGCGGGTTGCTCTCGACCTCCTTCACTACCCATGCCTTGAGGGCTTCGGGATCGAGCTCCTGCGACCGCTCGACGGCACGGCGCAGCGTGGCGTAGATATGGGGTGCGGCGGCGCGGTGTGCGGGGTCGAGCAGCTGGTTGCGCGACGAGAGGGCCAGCCCGTCCTCGCCGCGGACGATCGGGCACTCGACGATCTCTACGGGCAGGTGCAACTGTCCGACCATGGCGCGGATGACGGCGATCTGCTGGAAGTCCTTCTCGCCGAAGTAGGCGCGGGCCGGGCGCACGATGTCGAACAGGCGGCTGACGACCTGCGCCACACCGTTGAAGTGTCCGGGGCGCGTGGCGCCCTCCATCACCTTGTCGACCTGTCCGAAGTCGAAGACGCGGGTGTCGGGCTCGGGGTAGATCTCCTCGACCGAGGGCATCAGCACGAAATCGGCGCCGGCCTCCTCCAACACCCGGGCATCGGCCTCCGGGGTGCGGGGGTAGTGCTTCAGGTCGTTCTTGTCGTTGAACTGGGTGGGATTCACGAAGACGCTCACCACGACGGTCGTGTTTTCGCGGCGGGCGCGCTCGACGAGCGAGCGGTGCCCTGCGTGCAGGGCGCCCATGGTGGGCACGAACCCGATTCCCGACTGCTCCGTGCGGTCCAACTCGGCGCGAAGCTCCTTAACGCTTGTAAATACTTTCATCTCTGTAATCTGCGTAAGAGTACCGATTGCGGGGGCAAAGGTAGAAATTCCCCGAGACATAACGAAACAAAAAATCAAAAAAAGCGCAAAGGCCCGGGGAACGGGGTTGTCGCGGCGACTTTCCGGGCGGGAAAATACGCCGTTCGGCACAGCGGAGCGAATCCGTATTTGGTTATGATGGCAAGTTGCACTATCTTTGGGGTCAAATTTCCTGCAACCATGAAACGTACAATCAAGTTTTTATCCATGACACTCCTTATTCCCGCCATGACGGCGTGCGGCGACGGCCCGAAGGGTGACGCGCCGTGGATCGTCGACCGTTTCGACGACATCAAGGTGATCCGTTACGAGGTCCCGGGCTTCGAGGCGCTGCCTGTGGAGCAGAAGGAGCTGATTTACTACCTTTCGGAGGCTGCCAAATGCGGCCGCGACATCCTCTACGACCAGAACTGCGCCGTGAACTTGCCGGTGCGCCGGACGCTGGAGGTGATCTACGAGAATTACGCCGGTGACCGTACCACGGCCGAATGGAAGGCCCTGGAGAAGTACCTCAAGAAGGTGTGGTTCGCCAACGGCATCCACCACCACTATTCGAACGACAAGTTCACGCCCGAATTTTCGCAGGGCTACCTGCTTGACGTCATCGAGACGATCCCCCTGGAGAAGTTCGGCTCGCTGAACGACCTGCGCGAGGAGGTCTTCGTGGCGATCTTCGATCCCGCGAAGTACCCCACGAAGTTGAACCAGACGGCGGGCGATGACCTGCTGCTCACCTCGTCGAGCAACTACTACCGGGGCGTTACGCAGGCCGAGGCCGAAGGGTTTTATGCCGCGATGGCAGCTGCCGACGCCGGGAACCCCGAGCCGGTCTCCTACGGGCTGAACTCGCAGCTGACGAAGGATGACGCGGGCCGCCTCGTGGAGCGCACGTGGCGCCTCGGCGGCATGTACTCGGCGGCCATCGAGCGCATTGTCTACTGGCTCGAAAAGGCCGAGGCGGTGGCTGTCGGGCCGCAGAAGGAGAACATCGCCGCGCTGATCTCCTATTACCGGAGCGGCGACCTGAAGGAGTTCGACCGTTACAACATCGGCTGGGTGCGCGACACGGTCTCGAACGTCGACTTCGTCAACGGCTTCATTGAGGACTACGGCGACCCGCTGGGGCGCAAGGCGTCGTGGGAGGCCATTGTCGATTTCGTCGATTCGGCAGCCTGCCACCGTACGGAGGTGATCTCCGAGAACGCCCAGTGGTTCGAGGACCATTCGCCCGTCGACCCGCGCTACCGCAAGGAGGAGGTGAAGGGCGTCTCGGCCAAGGTGATTACGGTGGCGATGCTGGGCGGCGACTGCTATCCGGCGACGCCGATCGGCATCAACCTCCCGAACGCCGACTGGATCCGCAAGGAGTACGGCTCGAAATCGGTCACGATCGACAACATCACCTATGCCTATGACCAGGCGGCCCACGGCAACGGATTCGACGAGGAGTTCGTGCTGCGTGCCGACGATCGCGAACGGATGTCGCGCTACGGCAAGCTGGCCGACGACCTGCACACCGACCTGCACGAGTGCCTGGGCCACGGCTCGGGACAGCTGGCGCCGGGCGTCAAGGGCGGCGAGCTGCGCAGCTATGGCTCGACGTTGGAGGAGGCGCGCGCCGATCTCTTCGGCCTCTACTACCTGGGTGATGAAAAACTCGTCGAGCTGGGGCTCGTTCCCTCGTTCGACGTGGCGAAGGCGGGATACGCCAAATACATTCTCAACGGACTGATGACGCAGCTGGCGCGCATCGAACCGGGCAAGAACGTCGAGGAGTCGCACATGCGCAACCGCAAGCTCATCGCCGAGTGGTGCTACGAGCGCGGCCGGGCCGACAACGTGATCGAGTGGGTGAAGGAGGACGGCAAGACCTACGTCGTGGTCAACGACTTCGAGAAACTCCGCGGGCTGTTCGGCGAACTGCTCCGCGAGGTCCAGCGCATCAAGTCGGAGGGCGACTACGAGACGGGGCGCGAACTGGTGGAGCGCTACGCCGTGAAGGTTGATCCGACGCTGCACGAGGAGGTGCTGACGCGCTATGCGGCGCTGGGGATCGAGCCCTACGGCGGGTTCGTGAATCCCGAATACGAGTTGGTGGAGCGCGACGGGAAAGTGGTCGACGTGAAGATCAGCTATCCGGCCAACTACGTGGAGCAGATGCTCGACTACTCGAAGAACTACTCCTACCTGCCGAACGTCAACTGATCCGGTTCCAATGAGCCCGAGGTTTACGACCGTTTCCGGGCCCGTTAGGACGTAAAATAAACGAGGCGCACCCAGCAGGTGCGCCTCGTTGCGTTTTCGAGTTGGGCCTGATTACTCGGCCACCTCCTCGAACTGGTCCTTGCCGACCCCGCACAAGGGGCAAACCCAATCTTCGGGAATCTCTTCAAACGGGGTTCCGGGGGCGATGCCACCTTCGGGATCGCCGACTGCGGGATCGTAGATCCAGTCGCAGACCGTGCAACGATACTTTTTCATGGTGTTTTCGAAATTATTATGGGTGAATAATGTGAATGGATGTTCCTTTGCAAATCCGCTGCCGGGATCATCTTTCCGACGTTGTCTGCCCGGTCTTTTCCTCGTCGGCCGCCTCCTCTTCCACGTCGTCCTCATCAACGCGGTTCCCGCCCGGCGGGGTTAATTCGGCCACCAGCCGGTCGGCTTCGTCGCACGAGACGTAGAGACGGTCTTCGTAGATGTCGGTGATCTCCACGAGGTTGTTCCATTTTGAAGCGTAGATCCGCACGCGGTCCAGGCGCCGCAGGTCGAGGAAGTGTCCGTAGTAGCCGAAGAAGCCGCAGGCTCCGAAAATCGGTACGAACCATTTCATCTGCCGGGTGTCGACACGGCGTACCGAAGCGATTTCGTCGCGGCGGATTTCGGTGATGTCGAGCAGACAGCGCACCTCGAGGGTCTGATCCGTCACGACGATCTTCCGGGGAATAGAGAGGGCCATCAAGGCGATCAGGGCCCCGACGAACGAGGTGAACCATGCCGAGAGGTAGCCTCCCTCGTAAAGGACATAGAGCGCCACGCCCAACAGGACGAAGACGACCAGATGCACCAGCGTCCAGTAGATTGTACGGCGGTCGAAACGGTATTTGTATGTGCTCTGTATCATGGTCGGGGTGTGTTCACGGCCTCCCGTTCCTCGGCCTCCTCTTCGCGTGCGGCAAGCAGGGCTTTGGCGACGATGAAGTCTCCGGGGGTCGTGATTTTAAGATTTTCGCGTTCTCCGGCGACCAGGCATACCGGATGCCCGGCGGCCTCGACCACCGAGGCGTCGTCGGTGAACTCTTCGCGGTAGGGGAGTCCGTAGGCTTCACGCAGCCACTCCGCCCGGAAAATCTGCGGGGTCTGGACGATGCGAAGCTGCCGGCGGTCGACGATGTGCGAACGCGGCGCACGCGCTTCGGTGCCGGTGTCGCTCGCCGCCCCTTCGACCTTGCGGAACGAATCGACGGGTTCCACCACCGGGATGGCGGCTCCGTTACGGCTGGCGGCCTCGGCGACGCGGCGGATCATCTCCGTCGAGGCGAGCGGTCGCACGCCATCCTGCACGGCGATCAGTTCAGGGTAGGTTCTCAGTGCTTCGATGCCGTTCCGCACCGAATGGAACCGCTCGCTGCCTCCTGCTACGACCTTGTGCCGCGCGACTTCGAAACGTGCCGCGAGGTTTTTCCAGAAGTCGATGTGCTCCTCGGGCAGCACGGCGACGATCTCCGCGCCGGGCATCGCTTCGGCAAAGCGATTGATCGTACGGGCCAGCACGGGCTCGCCGCCCAACAGTCGGAACTGCTTGGGAAGGTTTCCCCCGGCGCGGTGCCCGGCGCCTCCGGCAACGATGATGACTCCCGTACGCATGGATTATTTCTTTTCGGCTTTTTCCGCCGTTGCTCCGCTGTTCTCGACAGGCTTGGCGGCCGGGGTGGTGACGACAATCGAATCGAGCTGTGTGATACGCTCCTCGGGGGCGACGTCACCGTTCAACTCGGCCATGATGCGGTCTCGCACGAACTCGAAAGCCGCGCGGTTCTCCTTCGAGATGGGCTCAGCGGGTTCCGAAGGAATCTTCAGCGGGTCGATGGGCTTGCCGTTCTTCCAGACGCGGTAGTCGAGGTGCGGGCCGGTCGATGCGCCGGTCGACCCGACGTATCCGATCAGCTGCCCCTGCGAGACGCGCGTTCCCTGGGCGATTCCCTTGGCGTAACCGCTCAGGTGGAGGTATCCGGTCATCATGCCTCCGGCATGTTTGATCTTCAGAGTGTTGCCGCCTCCGCCACCCCAGCCTTTGAAGGTCACCACGCCGTCGGCCACGGCATGTACGTGGGTTCCTTTCGGCGCCGCGTAGTCGATGCCCGTGTGGGGCCGGTAGACCTTGTAGATCGGGTGCTTGCGGGCGTAGGAGAAGCGTGAGCTGATGCGTGTGTACTTCAGCGGGGCCTTGAGCATCTGCTTGCGCAGACTGGCGCCGTCGGCCTCCCAATACTGGATTTTCCCGCCCTGGCGGAACGGGATGGCGTAATACTCTTTCCCGCCCTGGGTGAATTTCGCGCCCCAGATGCGTCCGATACCTACCGACACCGAGTCGTCGATGAAACGTTCGTCGTAGATCACCGTAAAGCTGTCGCCCTTCTGGATGCCGAAGAAGTCGACCGTCCACTGGTAGATCTCCTCCATTTCGGCGGCCAGCGCGTAGGGGAGGTTCTGCTCCATGATGGCCCCCCAGAGCGAGGAGTTGATCACGGCGCTCTTCTTCTTGCGTTGGAGAGTATAGGATTTGGCATCCTTGCGGATCGTGATCGAGTCGTTCTGGAATCCGAAGACGACATAGTCGGTCATGGAGATTTCGTAGGCCAGGAAGTCGAGGTGCGGGGTATAGAGCGAGTCTTCGTGGATGAATGCCGTGTATTTCTGCCCGGCGCGGATGTTGCGCAGCGGGAATACGTCGGCCGACTGCTTGTCGAGGCGGTCGATCGCCTGGGCCGAGACGCCGTAACGGCTGAGGATTTTCCCGAGGGTTTCGCCGCTGGCGATTTCGGAGGTTTCGAGCCGGTAGAGGTCGGCGTCGATGCCGTAGACGAGGTTTACGGGCCCGGCGTTGTCATCCGTTTCGGTCTCCTGCCGTTCGGCCCGGTTGCAGGCGCCTGCCGCTGCGAGCAGCAGGGCGCAAATTATCAGTTTCCATGTCTTCATACTCGGACAAAGGTACTATTTGTCCGGCTCAATCCCAAATTTCCGAAGCGGAAACTTTGCCCTATTTTCGTTGTCGCGGATGCGGCGATTCCGGGCTGTGTACCAAGGGGAGTGCGAGGCGGAAACCTCCCGTGAGGCAAAGATTTGGCTGATTTAGTTTGGCAAAGCCGGAAATAATCGCTACTTTTGAACGTTATCTGTACAAACCGTTGTAAAGAGATGCTGAAATGCCTGCTCGCGCCTGCGGCGCTCCTCTATCGGGCGGGGGTGACCTTCCGTCACCGCCTCTTCGACTGGGGCATCCTCAAGAGCGAGAAGTTCGACATCCCGATCATCTGCATCGGCAATATCACTGTCGGCGGCACGGGCAAGACCCCCATGGCGGAGATGCTCATCGACTATTTGTCGCAGACGCGCCGCGTGGCATTGCTGTCGCGCGGGTACGGGCGCCGTACGCACGGGTATCTGGAGGTGCGGTGCAATTCGCACTACCGGGATGTGGGCGACGAACCCCTTCAGATCAAGCTGAAATTTCCCGAGACGGTGGTGGTGGTGTGCGAGAAGCGTACCGAAGGCATCCGCCGCATCCAGTCGGAGCATCCCGAGGTCGATCTGATTATCATGGACGACGGGTTTCAGCACCGTTACGTGGAGCCGAAGATCAATATCGTGATGATCGACGCCACGCGTCCCGTGCAGCACGACAAGATGCTGCCGCAGGGTACGTTGCGCGACATTCCCGAACAGTTGCACCGTGCCCATTACTTCGTGGTCACGAAGTGTCCCGAGCGCATGGCGCCCATCGACCGACGGATCCTGCGCAAGGTACTGATCCAGGTGGCCTACCAGCGGGTCTATTTCACGCGTTTCGAGAGTTTCATGCCCCAGCCGCTCTATGCCGACGAGGTATCGGCCGGGCACCTGGCGCCGGGTCGCCGGGTGATTGCTCTCTCGGGCATCGGCAATCCGGCTCCGTTCCTGCAGACGCTACGCAGCCGCTACGACGTGGTCGAGGAGGTGACGCTCGACGACCACCACGTCTATAAGGTGCGGGACATGAACCTGCTGCGGGATCTTCTTGCGAAATATCCCGATTCGGTCATTGTCACGACGGAGAAGGATGCCGTGAAGATGACCAACCGGGCGAAGATTCCCGCCTCGGTACGCGCCTCCCTGTACTACATGCCGATAAATATTTCGTTCATAGAGGATTCGGCAACGGATTTTCTGCAAAAAATCGAAGAAGATGTTAGAGGAAATTAAGCAAACGGCGGCCTTTGTCCGGGCCCGGACCGCCGATTACGCCCCCGAGGTGGGAATCATCCTCGGCACGGGCCTCGGGGACTTCGCCGACCGTATCGAGGCGAAATACACGCTCGACTACAAGGATATTCCGGGTTTCCCCGTTTCGACGGTCGAAGGCCACAAGGGCCGGATGATCTTTGGAGAGGTCGGAGGGCGCCGCGTGGTGGCCATGCAGGGGCGCTTCCACTACTACGAGGGCTACACGATGCAGCAGGTGACCTTCCCGGTGCGCGTCATGCAGCAGCTGGGCATCCGCTGCCTCTTCGTGTCGAATGCATCGGGGGGTATCAACCCGACGTTCCGCGTCGGCGACCTGATGGTCATCACCGACCACATCAACCTGATGCCCAACCCGCTGATCGGCCCTAACCTCGCGGAACTCGGGCCGCGTTTCCCCGACATGCACAACTGCTACGACCGTGAACTGATCGCCTCGGCGACGAAGATCGCTGAGGAGGAGCACATCAAGCTCCAGTACGGCGTCTATGTGGGCGGCACGGGCCCGACGTTCGAGACGCAGGCCGAGTACCGCTACTTCAAGGCCATCGGGGGCGACGCCGCGGGAATGTCGACCGTCCCCGAGGTGATCGTGGCGCGCCACATGTCGATCCCCGTCTTCGGCGTCTCGGTGATTACCAACTGCGGGCTTTCGGACGAGGTGGGCGACCACGAGGATGTGCAGCGGCAGGGCAAACGGGCCGGAGCGCGCATGGAGACGCTGTTCCGTCGGATGATTGAAACACTGAAATAACGAATATGGTAAACAAGGTAATTCTGGTAGGCAATGTGGGCCTCGACCCCGAGGTGCGGACGCTCGAAGGTGGCGCCAAGGTGGCGCGTGTGCGCCTTGCCACGACCGAACGGCTGTTCGACCGGACGACGAACGAAACGAAAGAGCACACCGAATGGCATACGATCACGCTGTGGCGCGGTTTGGCCGATGTGGTGGACCGCTATGTGCGCAAGGGAACGCAACTCTACATTGAGGGGCGGCTGCGCACGCGCGAGTGGATCGACAAGGACAACAACAAACGCTATACGACGGAGATTCTTGCCGATACGATGAACCTGCTGGGCCGGCGTTCGGACAATCCGGCGTCGGATGCCGCACAAGCTCCGGGCGGTTACGGAGCAGCGTCGCAGGCCCCGGCCTACGGACAGCCCCAGGGCGGAGGCTATGCCCAGGGAGGCTACCAGCAGCCGGCGCCGCGTCCGACTGCCGCACCGCAGCCCCAGCCCGCCGCACAGCCTGCAGTCCCGGCTGACGATCCCGATGATCTGCCGTTCTGATAAACCCGGAGCGGACCATTCAGAATAACAGGCGATAATAAAGTCTTCGAACGTATGAAAAAGATTGTCAATCCCTGGAGGGGGATGGAGGGGTACCACTGTTTCGGCTGTGATCCGCACAGCGAACGGGGGTTGCGCATGGAGTTCTATGAGGACGGGGAGCAGGTCGTGTGCCGGTGGCATCCGCGGCCCGAGTTTCAGGGCTGGGTGGACACGCTGCACGGCGGGATTCAGGCGACGTTGGCCGACGAGATCAGCAGTTGGGTGGTTTTCCGCAGGTTCCAGACCAGCGGCGTCACCTCGCGCATGGAGGTGCGTTATCACAAGCCGATCCATACGACCGACGAATACATCGACCTGCGGGCCGAGGTGGTCAGCCAGCGCCGCAATCTGGTGGAGATCGCCGTGCGGATTTCCGATTGTCACGGTGAGCTCTGCACGGAGGCGACGTGCCTCTATTTCCTCTTCCCGAAGGAGCGCGCGCAGCGTGAGTTCCATTTCTGCGATTGCGGTCTCGAGGAGACGGACAGCTGTGTGGAAACCCTCGCATAGCGCTCAGACACTTGTGTCATGATAAAACGACCCGGCTACTACTAGGAGTCGGGTCGTTTGCAATTTCTTTTGGCTGGCCTTTCAGAACCAGTTTTTCTCTTCCGCGGAGTGCGGGCGCTGCTTCGAAGTGTAGGGATCGTAGTGTGGTATTTTGCATCCGAACTCCTTGAGGCGGGCGATGCGCGTCCCCTGCCATTCGATGATGGATACACCTTCGAACACTTCCGCCCGCCCATCACTCATACGATCCTCGAAAAACCATTCCACATAACTGCGGTCACCCACGTGGTCGATCCGTTTGATATCCCAGGAGATTACGCGGGCACAGGTATTCCACTCATCGAACCAGTGACGGATTGCTTCCACTCCGTCGTATTCGGGTCCCCAACTTTCGATATAGACACAATCCGGGGTGAAGAGCTCCTCCAGCCCTTGCCCCTCTCCGCGGAGCCACATGCCGAACCACCGTTCGATGGTTTCGTTGCGAAGTGCCGGATTCATTTTGACCTATTTTTTGCGGATGGCGAGGCGCTCCCACAACCAGGCGGGAATCAGCCTCCAGAAGAATACCAGCAGGGCGAAGCGTCCGTCGATTACCACGCGGCGCCGACGCCGGACGATGGCCCGGAAGATGCGCCGAGCCACCCGGTCGGCGGGCATCAGCATCGGGTAGCCGCCGTCTGCGGCAAGCAGGGGCGTTGCGACAAACCCCGGGCGGATGTCCGTGAAGCGTATCCCGGCCCGCTGCATGTGTGAGAGCTGTGCCAGGGCGTCGATGTAGGTGTTCTGCAGTCGCTTGGTGGCCGAATAGGCGGGGGCTGCCCCGAGCCCCTTCGTCCCGGCAATCGAACTGATGACGGCGATCTGCCCGCCGCCGTGTGCGCGGAACCACGCGTAGGCCGCTGTTACCATGCGGATGAAGCCTTCGCCGTTTGTCCGCGCCGTGGCAAGTTCGATCGTGGGGTCAAGGGCCTCGTTGCGCGATCCGATGCCCGACGAATGGAGGTAGATGTCCATGCCTCCGAGACGCTCGATAAGGCGCCCGAGGTGTTCCGTGGCTGTTGGGTCGGTGACATCCAGCGGTTCGGTCTCCACCTGCCCGGGGGCTTCGGCGCGCAATGCTTCGAGACGGTCGGCACGGCGCCCGGCGGCACCCACGCGCCACCCGGCCCCGATGGCCAGGCGGGCGACTTCGAGGCCCATGCCGGAGGTTGCCCCGACGATGACGATGCGCTTCATGCCGGGTGCGGGTTTACGCCTGTTTTTCGAGGCGGTATTGCACGCACTCGATGCCTACGCGGCGCAGGAGGTTGAGTCCCTCTTCGGAGCGGTAGTCGTCGGAGTAGACGACGCGGCGGATTCCGGCCTGGATGATGAGTTTCGAACACTCGATGCAGGGGGCCGCGGTGATGTAGAGGGTCGAGCCGTCGCAGTTGTTGGCCGACTTTGCCACCTTGGTGATGGCATTGGCCTCGGCGTGGAGGACGTAGGGTTTCGTGAAACCGTTTTCGTCCTCGCAGACATTCTCAAATCCCGAGGGTGTGCCGTTGTAGCCGTCGGAGATAATCATTTTGTCTTTGACGATCAGGGCCCCGACCTTGCGGCGCACGCAGTAGGAGTTTTCTGCCCAGATGGTGGCCATGCGCAGGTAACGCAGGTCGAGCTGGCGTTGTTTTTCTTCCTGATAACCCATAATTGGCGGTTTACAGTTTGTCGGTTAAAAAACGGAAGCGGAAAGTCGCCTTTCGAATGCGACCTTCCGATCCGGGAATTTTTCGATGTATCCGAGGAGACTGGATGGTTGACCTTCGAAGGGCGGATGCCCCCCCCTAAAAGGGCTCTCTTAGAGCTCCTGGGGCAGAAGGCGTTCTGACCCTTTCTTAGTCTCGGCTTCCCTCTAAAAGGGCTCTCTTAGAGCCCCCTGGGGCAGAAGGCGTTCTGACCCTTTCTTAGTCTCGGCTCCCCTCTAAAAGGGCTCTCTTAGAGCCCCCTGGGGCAGAAGGC
>DXGO01000067.1 GCA_019113885.1 Candidatus Alistipes intestinipullorum
AGGGTTCACAAAAACCGATGTTCTTGCGGGCAGTTGAAAGCCGAATTAGCTCAGCGGTAGAGCACTTCACTCGTAATGAAGGGGTCCCGAGTTCAAATCTCGGATTCGGCTCTCGAAAAGGAGGCTGCGACAAGCGCCTCCTTTTTTTCGTGCCGTCACGGAACCGGAGGCCTCGATACCCAACGAAAAACCGCCTGCAAGATTACTTGCAGGCGGTTTTTCGTCCAGATCGACAAAAACGTATTGCAAAAGTCTCACACATCATTCAAACACAAAAGCAAATACACAAAAAGTAAAAGTGTTCATACCATTAAAAAAACGAGACAGAAAGACTTCTTTCTGTCTCGTTTTTAATTTATTTGATCAAATTATTTCTGCACCATCGCATGCTCGTAACCATCGATTTTCTGCCAGTCGCCGCGCGTGAAGTCCGGAACGGCCACCGGAGCGTTGTTGTGTTCCAGTGACATGGCCGACAGCGAGCCGATGCACGACCATTCGGCAGCATCGTATACATCCTGATCGAGCGGGAGCCCGTTACGCAGGCAGTAGATCAGGCGATAGTCCATGATGAAGTCCATGCCGCCGTGGCCACCCACCTCGCGGGCCTTCTCCTCGATGTCGGCTACGATCGGATCCTTGTAACGCTCCATCAACTGGGCTTTCACCTCCTCGGGGACGAAGTTGTGTGCGCTCAGGTTCTCATGATCGGGAACCTCATCCGAAAGCTGCGTCGGACGGAAAGCATAGCCCTCGATCGGGTACTTGTTGGCAAAACCGTCGGTTCCGGTCACCTGGTACATGCGGCTGTAGGGACGCGGCGTGTAAACGTCATGCTCCAGCAGGATCGTGCGGCCATTCTCGGTCGAGATCATCGTCAGCGTCATGTCGGCGTTGGCAAACTCCGAAGTACCCATCTTCTCGGCAGCGATCTTCGCGCCGTTGATCGACTTGGTGTCCATCGACACGAGGGTCTTCATCTTGTCGCCGCGGTGGATGTCGAGCACCTGGCAGGCAGGACCGAGGCCATGCGTGGCGTAGACGTCGCCGCGGTGCTTCTGGTTGAAGTCAAGACGCCAGTTGCCCTGGTAGTAGTCCCAGAACTCGGCAAGGTCGTGGATGTACGAACCCTCGACATGCAGGATGTCGCCGAAGAGCCCCTGCTGGGCCATGTTGAGCGTCGTCAGTTCGAAGAAGTCATAGACACAGTTCTCGAGCATCATGCAATGGCGCTGCGTCTTTTCGGCGGTGTTGACCAGCTGCCAGCACTCGTCAAGCGACGTGGCCGCCGGAACCTCCACGGCCACATGCTTGCCATGCTCCATGGCATAGACGGCCATCGGGACATGCAGTTGCCACGGCGTGGCGATGTAGACCAGATCGATGTCCTCGCGCTCGCAGAGCTGTTTCCAGCCCTCCTCGCCGCTGTACGGCTCGGCAGCGGGAAGCCCACGACCGGCCAGGATCTTCTGCGCGGCCTCGACACGCTCGGGATAGAGGTCGCACAGCGCCTTGATCTCGACGCCTTCGAGATGCGTGAAGCGCGAAACGGCTCCCGGGCCACGCATGCCCAGGCCGATGAAGCCCACGCGGACAGTCTCCATGGGTGCGGTACGCAGCCCCAGCACCGACTGTTGCCCCGGAGCCCGTTCCGGCGTATCGAATACGATGACACCGTCGACGGTTTTCCAACCTTTGGACTCTTCACATCCCGTAAGAGCTATGACCCCGATCAGGGCGCAAAAAAAGAATAGAATTTTTTTCATGTTTATCAGGTTTGGTTTGGTTTTTCGTACACACTGCGCTGTTCTACAAAAATAACAAATATTTTGAAATATGCGTGGCTTTGACTACTTTTGCTCGCACAAAATCCTCCTTTTCATGCTTCTTCGGCTCGCTGCGGTAATCCTTTCAGTCATTCTGCTCGTTCCCGGATGGCTCGGCCTCTCGGGATTGACACTGCTGGCGGCATTCGTCCCCCTGTTGTGGATCAGCGCCTCGGCAGAAAACTCTCGCCGGGGATGGTGGAGCACCTTCGGCTGGGCGGCCCTTACGTTCGTTCTCTGGAACGCCTGCACCGTATGGTGGATATGGAACGCCACGCCCGTCGGGCCCGTGGCCGCCACCCTCGTCTCGACGTTCATGAACATGATCGCCTTCATGCTCTTCCACTCCGTCTCGAAAAAAGCACACAAGGCCCTTGCATACGTCACCCTCGTCTCCGCATGGATCACTACCGAATACTGGTACACCACCGGCGACTTCTCCTGGCCATGGCTTATCCTCGGGAACGGATTCTCCCACGAGGTGTGGGCCGTGCAATGGTATGAATACACGGGTGTGTTCGGAGGCTCCCTCTGGGTGCTGCTCTGCAACATCCTCCTCTTCGAGGCCCTTCGCGCCCGCTCCGTGCGGCGAGGCATCATCGCCGCAGCCTTCATCGTCATACCGCCGGCCATATCGCTTGCCATCGACGCGGCGTGGGAACAGCCCGACGAGGGATCGGCCGAGGTGAGCATCATCCAGCCTAATGTCGACTGTTACGACAAGTTCCACGGCGACGACGCCTGGCAGGAACGCAACATCGTCGACCTGTTGAGCGAAGTACCTGCCGAGGCACAGTTCATCCTGCTGCCTGAGACCGCCGTGCCGGGATACTACCGGGAACCGGCTTTGAGCGACTTCTGGATGGGTGCCCCCGATCAGGCCGGAGACTTCTGGGTGGAGCTCACCGACTCGCTCCGCAATCGCCATCCGCAGGCGCTGCTCATCGCCGGAGCCAACACCACCCGACACTACCCGACCGGTGCCCAAACCGAAACGGCCCGCAAGGAACGGTTCGGGAAGGGATACTACGACGTTTTCAACACCGCCGTCGGCCTCGACTCCGCAGGACGCGTCCAACTCCACCACAAGGGCCGACTCGTGATCGGCGTGGAAAACACCCCGACATGGGTCTTCGACGTGATGAAGTTCCTGGTCATCGATCTCGGAGGAACGCTCGGACAGATCGGAAAGGGACTCCATGGCACGGCCTTCGAGCACAACGGCGTCAGCGTCGGCCCGGCCATCTGTTACGAAGGCCTTTACGGCGACTTCTACGGCGATTTCGTACGCCGCGGCGCGCAGTTCATGGCCATCATCTCCAACGACGGCTGGTGGGGCGACACCCCCGGGTACCGCCACCTCTTCTCGATCTCCCGCCTGCGGGCCATCGAGCACCGCCGCGCCATCGCCCGCTCGGCCAACACCGGCGAGTCGGGATTCATCTCTCCCCGCGGCGAGGTGGGCGAAACACTCGGTTGGGAGCAACGCGGCGTTATCTCCGCCCGGGTACCCCTCTGCTCAAAGATGACCTTCTATACCCGCTACGGCGACTACGTGGCCCGTATCTCGCAATACGTACTCCTGCTCTGCGTGCTCTACTACATCGCCTACCGCGTCAAAAAGAAAAATTACCTCGTCAAATAAACCTGCTTTTGCCGTTATGAATTACAACCAGACCCTCGAATTCCTCTTTCAGTCGCTGCCGGCCTTCGAAACCCAGGGCGCATCGGGCTACAAGCCGGGATTGGAGCGTATCTCCGCGTTTTGCCGACACCTCGGCAATCCCCAACGCAACTTCTTTACGATCCATGTGGCCGGAACCAACGGCAAAGGCTCCGTGGCCCATATCATCGCCTCCGTCCTCCAGCAGGCCGGATACCGTACCGGGCTCTTCACTTCGCCCCACCTGCAGGATTTCCGCGAGCGCATCCGCGTCGATGGCGAAATGATCCCCAAACAGAAGGTCGTCAACTTCGTCGACAAGCACCACGACAAAATGGTCGAACTGGAACTTTCGTTCTTCGAAATGACCGCAGCAATGGCTTTCGACTACTTCGCACAGAGCGACGTCGAGGTTGCCGTGATCGAAACGGGGCTCGGAGGCCGGCTCGACGCAACGAACATCATCGTCCCGATCCTGAGCATCATCACCAACATCGGCCTGGAACATACCGCCCTGCTGGGAGACACGCTTCAGAAGATCGCCGCCGAGAAGGCCGGTATCATCAAGAAGAGCATCCCGGTGATCATCGGTGAGGGGGACCCGCGCTACAACGGAGTTATCGAACAGGCCGCCGCCACCAACAAATCGAAGGTAATCTACGCCGAGCAGGTTTTCCAGTGCGAGGAGCACCGGCCCGAAGGGGAAAAACAGTACTTCCACATCCGCCGCACCCGCGACGAACGGGAGTTCGACGTCCTGCTCGACCTCCAGGGGAACTACCAGAGCCGCAACATCGTAACGGCCTCGGCCGCCGTGGATTTCCTCCACGAGGAGACTCCGCTGACCATCTCCCGCCGCGCCTACATCGAGGGGTTGCGCAACGCAGCGGCCAATACCGCACTGCGTGGCCGCTGGCAGAAACTCGGCGAGGCGCCGCTCACGATCTGCGACACGGGGCACAACGCCCCCGGCATCGCCTATGTCGCCGAGCAACTGAAAGCAACGCCCCACAAGGAGCTCTATTGCGTAATCGGATTCGTCCGCGACAAGGACCTCGCGCACATCCTCCCGCTGTTGCCCCGCGAAGCGCACTACATCTTCACACAGGCATGCACAGAACGGGCCCTGCCGGCCGAAGAGTTGACCGCCAAAGCCGCCATCTACGGGTTGCAGGGCGAATGCGTGGCCGAGGTTCCGGCTGCCGTGGCGCGTGCCCGGGAACTGGCCGGCGCCGACGACATGATCTTCATCGGCGGCAGCACCTATGTAGTTGCCGAGGCACTGTAAGGCTGTACATACGGGAAAGAGCCCGGCCGAATTAAGTTCGGCCGGGCTCTTTCGTTGCGGCATACCGCACGGCATTCCCGCCAAGGAGCGGACACCGGGCAGGAAGGCTCCGAAGGAAAAGGATGTGGAGAAGTGGTTACGCCTGACCCATCTTGGGCCCCGACTCGGGAACCGCCTGCGGGGTCGGAATCTCGATCTTGCCCATGCTGCTCTCGTAGCGCACGATATTGTCCTGCAACGAGCGTAGCAAACGTTTGGCGTGTTCGGGGGTGAGGATGATACGGCTCTTGACCCGTGCCTTCTGCACTCCGGGCAGTACCGTTGCAAAGTCGATAATGAACTCCGAGGTGGAGTGGGATATGATCGCCAGGTTCGAATAGTTGCCCTGGGCGACGGCGTCGTCCAACTCCAGGTCGATGCCGAACTGTTTCATCTCTGCCATAGGCCGAAAGTTTGTCTATGACGCAAAATTAGGCATTCGGACCACTCGGCGTACCGTCCCGAAAGCAAAGTTTTCGATAATTTATCAACATATCGGGCATTCAGGCCGAGCGAATCCCGCTTCCGCCCCCTTTTTTCATCTTTTGATAGGCGGATTTAAGGCTTTTTCGTATCTTTGTCGGGCAAGACGGCTCCGGCCTCAGCTTCCCCGCCTCGCCGCATGCGAGAACCACGTGGGAACACACGCCGCCAACCGTCCGGAAAGCAACTCAAAACCTCGTACATGGGACTGGAGATCATCGAGATACTATTTCGCGGCATCTGCGTCGGCATCGCGGCATCGATTACCGTGGGCCCAGTTGCGGTGCTCTGCATCCAACGCACGCTCTCGAAAAGCCGCCGCTCGGGAATCGTCTCCGGCATCGGCGTGGCTTGCGCCGACACCTTCATGGCCATGGCCGCCCTATTCTGCTACTCGATGCTCCAAACCCAGATCGAGCAGTACAACACCCTGCTGAGAGTGATCGGCGGCATCTTCGTGGTCATCGTCGGCGTCTTCATCTTCGCCCAGAACCCCGTGCCCCAAATCCGCCGCAACCGCGCCGGAAAAACATCCCTCTGGCAGGACTTCGCCTCGATCTTCGGACTCACCATCGCCAATTTCATCATGGTCGTCCCCTACATCCTGGCCTTCTTCGCCGTTTTCAAAATCTCTTCCGGGGATGTCACCGACCACAGTTTCGGAGGCTTCGTCCGCGCCGCGTTCGTCATCGCGGGATTCTTCGGCGGCGCCGTCTGCTGGTGGACCTTCCTGGCCTGCGTCATCAACCTCTTCCGCCGCCGCTTCCGCCCCCGCCACATGCTCACGATCAATCACGTCGCGGGACTAATAATCGGGATATTAGGCATTTATACCATATTATCAACCTTCTTTGATATCTTTCCCAATGTCGGACACTAAACATAAAATCATCATCGCCGTCGACGGATTCTCGTCGTGC
>DXGO01000068.1 GCA_019113885.1 Candidatus Alistipes intestinipullorum
ATGCAGATTCTCTTCGTGCCCTTCCTGACCGACACCCAGAACGGCTATTCGCGCGTCAGGGTCTGCGCCCAGGCCCGGGCCATCGAAAACGAATGTTTCGTGGCCATTGCCGGAAGTGTCGGAAACCTGCCGCGCGTCCACAACATGGACATCCAGTATGCCCAGTCGGGCGTCTTCACCCCGTGCGATTTCGCCTTCCCAACCGACGGGAAACGCGCCGAGGCAACGCCCAACACCGAAATGATCCTCATCTCGGACGTCGACCTCGACCTGCTCAACGAGTTGCACACCTATGGCAGCGTACGCAACCTCCGCGACCGGCGGCACGACCTCTACGAACTGAGGCTGAAAAAATAGGCTTTCCGCTTCTCAACCACACCCGCCGCTCCTGCCTGCGACAGGCTACAATCCCAAAAATTCCGAAATCCTCGGAAAGGCGAGGTTTTCAACACGGCACCGCAATTCTTGCGGTGCTTTTTTTGTCTCCGGAGCGGAGAAATTGCCCCGACAGCACTCCCGCTTCGAAAAAAATTTCGTATCTTTATCCAATACGGGTCCAACCCATAACCTATGAAACTGACCATCCATCATCTAAATCGAAACTTTATGAAAAAGTTACTGATCCTCTGTATTCTTGCGGGTTCCATCGCCGCGTACGGCCAATCCATTCCGCTCGAAGGATTCGCCTATGCCACGACAGACGCCCCCGACGGGAAAGAGTGGAATGATCCGCAGCGTCTGGCGCTTAACAAGGAACAGCCCCATGCGTGGTTCTTCGCGTTCCCCGATACGGAGAGCGCCCGCCGCGTCCTGCCCGAGAAGGGGGCCTACTATCGCTCGCTCGACGGCGTATGGAAGTTCCACTGGGTCGGCAATCCCGAGGAGCGTCCCGCGGAGTTCTACAAGCCGGAATTCGACGTCTCCGGGTGGGACGACGTCACGGTTCCCATGCAATGGAACGTCGCCGGTATCCAAAAGGACGGCAGCCTCCGGTACGGCGTGCCGATCTATGCCAACCAGCCCGTGATCTTCGCCCACCAGGTCGCCGTCGACGACTGGCGCGGCGGCGTCATGCGCACCCCGCCGCAGGATTGGGTGACCTTCAAGCACCGCAACGAGGTGGGTTCCTACCGCCGGACATTCTCCGTACCCGAAGGGTGGGACGGACGTGAGGTCTACATCAATTTCGACGGTGTGTCGTCGTTCTTCTACCTCTGGGTCAACGGTCATTACATAGGTTTCTCGAAGAACTCCCGCAACACCGCCTCGTTCGACATCACCCCCTATCTGAACGACGGCGGAGAGAACGTCGTGGCCGTGGAGGTCTACCGCAACTCTGACGGCTCGTTCCTCGAGGCGCAGGACATGTTCCGCCTGCCGGGCATCTTCCGTACCGTGTCGCTCACCTCAACTGCGAAGCTCCAGGTCCGCGACCTGCGCGTGCGCCCCGACCTCGACGACTCCTACACCGACGGTGTGCTCAGCATCGAAGCCGACGTGCGCAACCTCGGGAAAAAACTTGCCAAAGGATACACGCTCGCCTACTCGCTCTATGCCAACGAGCTCTATTCGGACGAGAACGCCCTCGTGGAGGGTGTGACGGCCTCGGCGGAGGTGACGCCTACGGACGCCGGCGCAACAACGCTCGCGGTGGCCGAGATGCGCGTGCCCGACGTGCGCAAGTGGTCGGCCGAGGAGCCCTGGCGTTACGTGCTCGTCGGAGAGCTGCGCGACCGCAAGGGCCGCGTGGTCGAGACCTTCTCGACCGGCGTAGGGTTCTGCAAGGTCGAGATCCGCGACACCCCCGCCGAGGAGGATGAGTTCGGACTCGCCGGCCGCTATTACTACATTAACGGCCAGACCGTGAAACTCAAAGGCGTGAACCGGCAGGAGATCGACCCCGCCGTGGGTAACGCCATCACCACGGAGCAGATGGAGCAGGAGATCATGCTCATGAAGCGCGGAAACATCAACCATGTGCGCAACTCCCACTACTCCTGCGCCCCGCGCTGGTACTACCTCTGCGACAAGTACGGCATCTACCTCGAGGATGAGGCCAACATCGAAAGCCACGAATACTACTACGGCGACGCCTCGCTGTCGCACGTCGAGGAGTTCGAGGCGGCCCACGTCGCACGCGTCATGGAACTCGCCCATGCTCATGTAAACCATCCCTCGGTGGTGATCTGGTCGCTGGGCAACGAGGCCGGCCCGGGCAAGAACTTCGTCACGGCGTACAACGCCCTGCACGCATTCGACCCCTCGCGTCCCGTGCAGTATGAACGCAACAACGACATCGTCGACATGGGGTCGAACCAGTACCCGTCGATCGCCTGGATGCGCGGCGCCGTGACAGGCAAATACGACATCAAGTACCCCTTCCACGTCTCCGAGTACGCCCACTCGATGGGCAACGCCGTCGGCAACCTCGTCGACTACTGGGAGGCCATCGAGTCGACCAACTTCTTCTGCGGGGCCGCCATCTGGGACTGGGTCGACCAGGCGCTCTACAACTACGACCCCGTGACCGGAGACCGCTACTGGGCCTACGGAGGCGACTTCGGAGACAAGCCCAACAGCGGCATGTTCTGCATGAACGGCATCCTGCTGCCCGACCACTCGCCCAAACCCGCCTTCTACGAAGTGAAGAAGGTCTATCAGAATGTCGGCGTGAAGCCCGTGGACATGGCCCGCGGCGAGATCGAGATTTTCAACAAGAACTACTTCACCCCGCTGTCCGGATACCGCATCGTCTGGGAGCTCTACAAGGACGGTGAGAAGATCGAGGAGAGCGACGTGTTCCGCGCCCCGCGGGCCGTCATCGGGCCCCGCATGCGGATGGTCTACGGCATCCCCTACGACTACGCCGCACTGGACGAGGGGAGCGAGTATTTCGTCAAGGTGCGCTTCCTGCTCGCCGAGGACAAGCCCTGGGCCAAGGCCGGGTACGTACAGATGGAGGAGCAACTGCCGGTGAAGGCCGCCGGCGTGAAGCCCTCGATGAGCAGCCTCACGGCCTCGATGCCCGCCCCGGAGGTGGTGCAGGAAGGCGACCGGACCACTGTACGCGGCGAAGGGTTCGTCGTGACGTTCGACGACCGGCAGGGAACCATCCATTCGATCGAATACGACGGACGGCAGGTGATCCGCCCGGGCCAGGGCCCGAAACTCGACGCCCTGCGCGCCCCCACGGACAACGACAACTGGGCCTACATGCGCTGGTTCGAAAAGGGACTGCACAACCTCCGCCACACGGTCGTGGCCCGCACGCGCGTCGACGGCGGAAAGGGCAACATCGTGCAGCTGATGTACACGATCGTCTCGCAGGCTCCGAATGCCGCCCGGATCGAGGGCGGGACCTCGGGCCGTTACCGCATCGTCGAACTCACCGACCAACCCTTCTCGGAGGAGGATTTCCGCTTCGTGACCAATCAGATATGGACCGTCTATCCCGACGGTTCGGTCGAGCTGCGCGCGGAGATCACCTCGAACGACCCGTCGCTGGTACTCGCCCGACTCGGGTACGCCCTGCAGCTTCCGAAGAAGCTGGAGCGTTACGACTACTACGGCCGCGGCCCGTGGAACAACTACAACGACCGCCGCACGGGCGCCTTCATCGAGCACCACGGCAGCACGGTACGCGAACAGTTCGTCAATTTCCCCAAGCCGCAGAGCATGGGCAACCGCGAGGAAGTGCGCTGGTGCGCGTTGACCGATGCCGCAGGCAACGGCGTGGCCTTCGTGGCCGACAGTACGATATCGGTGTCCGCCCTGCCCTGGTCGGCCGTCGAGATGACCCTCGCCCCGCACCCCTATCAGCTTCCCGAACCCTCGGCCACGCACCTGCACCTCGACCTTGCGGTAACGGGCCTCGGAGGC
Source organism: Candidatus Alistipes intestinipullorum (assembly GCA_019113885.1). Lineage (GTDB taxonomy): Bacteria > Bacteroidota > Bacteroidia > Bacteroidales > Rikenellaceae > Alistipes > Alistipes intestinipullorum. The sequence continues at coordinate 3,880 of DXGO01000068.1, forward strand.
AACAGCTGCGGCCAGGGCGGACCGCTGGAGCCCGACCGCGTGAAGGCCTCGAACCATGCCATGGGATTCCTGATCCGACCGGTACGCCGGGCGGACTTCACAACGGCCGCCAACGCCGCCCTCTCGGGCGAGGTGCCCGTCTCGATCTCGCGCGCGCAGAACGGCATGGTGTCCGTCTCGACACGCAGGGCCGGCGCCGCCATCGTCTGCACGATCAACGGCGACACGAAGCACGCCTTCACCTACACGGAGCCGTTCATGCTGCGCGAAGGCGGCACCGTGACGGCCCGTTACGCGGACAATCCGGCCGTGGAGACCTCGGCAACCTTCCCGCGCATCGAGCGAATCCCGATGACGGTGGTCTACGCCTCGAGCCAGGAGACCGGAATCGGCGACGCCGCGAACCTCGTCGACGGAGACCCCGCAACCACATGGCACACGATGTATTCGGTGACCGTGGCCAAGTATCCCCACTGGGTCGATTTCGACGCCGGAGAGCCGAAACTGATCCGCGGATTCCGCTACCTGCCCCGCCAGGACGGAGGCTCGAACGGAATCGTCCGTGAATACTCGATCCAGGTAAGCTCCGACGGAAAAACCTGGGGCGAGCCCGTGGCCAAGGGCACATTCGAACGCGGCCGCGCCGAGCAGCGCATCGAGCTGCCCAAGCCCGTCGAGGCCCGCTACGTACGCTTCACCGCCCTGAGCTCGCAAAACGGAGCCGACTTCGCCGGAGGCGCCGAATTCTCGGTTATCGCAGACTGACGAGGCGCACACCAACACTATATTTACAGCAACACAGCCATGAAACTGAACAAGCATTTCATCACGCTGCTGGCGGCGCTGGCGGGAATACTGCCCGCAGGCGCGACAGTACATAAGGACGGATTTGGCCCGGATACGGAGAGGCTCGCCGCAGCATCCGAACCCACGGCATCGGAGGTCATCGTCGGTGTCCGGAAACTCAATCCCGCGGTTGTCGAGGTGCTCCGCGCCGACGGACTCCGCATGACCGTCGACTTCTACGGACCGAACATCTTCCGGGCCTTCCTCGATCCCGAAGGGGGCATCCTCCGCGACCCCGCTGCCGAACCCGAGGCACAGATTCTCGTCGACAACCCACGCCGGGACGTCGGGACGGTAACCGCCGACGAAACCCGCGACGCCGTTACGATCGCTACCGAGGCCGTGCGCGTCGAGATCGACAAGCGTTCGGGATGCCTCCGCGTCACCGACCTGCGGCGCGGCGAAGTGGTGGCCGAAACGCTCTCTGACCCCGTCTTCGGCGACGACGAAACCACCCTCGTGCTGAAAGAGAGGCCCGACGAGTATTTCTACGGCGGTGGCGTGCAGAACGGGCGGTTCTCGCACAAGGGCCGCGCCATCCGCATCGTCAACACCAACATGTGGACCGACGGCGGCGTCGCGTCGCCCACCCCCTACTACTGGTCCACGGCCGGGTACGGCGTGATGTGGTACACCTTTGCGCCGGGCCGCTACGACTTCGGGGCCGCCGATCCCGGGAAAGTCGCGCTGACGCACGATACCCCCTACCTCGACCTCTTCGTGATGGTCGACCCCTCGCCCGTAGCACTGCTCAACGACTTTTACCAGCTGACCGGGCATCCCGTGCTGATCCCCAAGTTCGGATTCTACGAGGGGCACCTGAACGCCTACAACCGCGACTACTGGAAGGAGGATGAAAACGGCATCCTCTTCGAGGACGGCAAACGCTACAAGGAGAGCCAGCAGGACAACGGCGGAATCCGCGAATCGCTCAACGGCGAAAAGGAGAACTACCAGTTCTCGGCACGCGCCGTGATCGACCGCTATGCGGCCCACGACATGCCCCTCGGATGGATTCTCCCCAACGACGGGTACGGCGCCGGATACGGCCAGACCGGAACACTCGACGGAAACATCGAAAATCTCCGACAACTGGGCGAGTATGCCCGCGGGCGCGGCGTGGAGATCGGGCTCTGGACCCAGTCGGACCTCCATCCGAAGGAGGGGGTCGACGCCCTGTTGCAGCGCGACATCGTCCGCGAGGTGCGCGACGCCGGAGTGCGCGTGCTGAAGACCGACGTGGCGTGGGTCGGCGCAGGGTATTCGTTCGGCCTGAACGGCGTGGCCGACGTCGGACACATCATGCCCTACTACGGCAACGACGCCCGGCCGTTCATCATCTCGCTCGACGGCTGGGCCGGAACGCAACGATACGCTACCGTCTGGACGGGTGACCAGACCGGCGGAGACTGGGAGTACATCCGCTTCCACATCCCCACCTACATCGGCTCGGGGCTCTCCGGACAGCCCAACATCACCTCGGACATGGACGGAATCTTCGGCGGCCGCAACATCCCGGTCAACGTCCGCGACTTCCAGTGGAAAACCTTTACCCCCATGCAGCTCAACATGGACGGCTGGGGCGCCAACCCGAAGTATCCCCACATCCTCGGAGAACCCGCCGCGTCGATCAACCGCTGGTACCTGAAGCTCAAGGCCGAATTCATGCCCTACGCCTACACCATCGCCCGCGAAGCCGTCGACGGGAAGCCCATGATCCGCGCCATGCTGCTCGACGACCCCAACCCCTACACGCTGGGAACCGCAACCCGTTATCAGTATCTCTACGGCCCCTATGTGCTGGTGGCCCCGATCTACCGCGCTACGGCCGCCGACGACAAGGGCAACGACCGCCGCGACGGCATCTACCTCCCCGAAGGGAACTGGGTGGATTTCTTCACGGGAGCCCTCTACGAAGGCGGGCGCATCATCAACAACTTCGACGCCCCGCTGTGGAAACTCCCCGTGTTCATTCGACAGGGTGCCATCCTGCCCCTGAACGAACCGCACAACAACGTCGCGCAAATCGACCCCCGCAAGCGCATCTACGAATTCTACCCCGCGGGGCGCACCGAATTCACGGAGTATGACGACGACGGGGTGACGGAGGCCTACCGCCGCGGCGAGTGCGCCGCGACGCACATCGTCTCGGAACTGCACGACGGCGCGCTGACCCTCGATATCGAACCGACCGAGGGGGAATATGCCGGCATGGTGCGAGAGAAGAGCACCGAGCTGCGCGTGAACGCCACGCAGCGTCCCGCAAAGATAACGGCAAGCATCGGAGGCCGCAAGGTGAAGCTTGCGGAGGTTGCATCGGCCGAGGAGTTCGACGACGCCGAAAACGTATGGTTCTACGACGCGGCCCCCGAGATGAACCGGTTCGCTACCGAGGGCAGCGAGATGGCCCGGCTCAGCGTGGTGAAGAACCCCGTGGTGCGCATCCGTCTGGCCACCACCGACGTGACACGCAACGGCGTGAAGGTGGAGATGAAGGGGTATGCGTATGCCCCGGCCGAGCGGCTGCTTGTCTCGAAGGGCCCGCTGGAGGCGCCCGCGGCAGTGGTGACCGAAGAGAATACCGGCGCTTATGAGCTTACCCCGACGTGGCAGGCTGTCGAGAACGCCGACTGTTACGAAATCGAATTCGGCGGCATGCGCTACGCCACGATCCGCGACACGCAGCTCAGGTTCGAGGACCTGCGGCCCGAAACCGATTATGCGTTCCGCATCCGCGCCGTGAACGGTTCGGGAGCGTCGGCATGGAGCGACTTCGCGGCCCGCACGAAGTCCGACCCACTGGAGTTCGCCATCCGCGGCCTGCGCGGCGTGACCTCGTGTCCGAACCAGGGCGGACAGGGCATCGACCGACTCTTCAACTTCGACGAGGGTGACACATGGCACACCCGCTGGAGCGCCAAGGCCACACCGTTCGATCTGGTGATCGACCTGCGCAGCATCAACGTCCTCGACCGCTTCGAGTACCTGCCCCGTCAGGATGCCGGGAACGGCACGCTCGGGCGCGGACGCGTCTACACCAGCATGGACCGCTCGAACTGGGCCGAGGCCGGTGAGTTCGACTGGAAGGGCGGCGACGTCAAGGTCTTCACGTTCGAAGGGAACCCCACGGCCCGCTACATCCGCATCAAGGTCGACGAAGCCGTCGGCGGCTACGGGTCGGGACGCGAGCTCTACGTCTTCCGCGTCGCCGGGTCGGAGAGCTACCTGCCTGGCGACATCAACCAGGATCAGCGCATCGACGAGAACGACCTGACCTCCTACATGAACTACACCGGGCTGCGCCAGGGCGACGGTGACTTCGAAGGATACATCAGCAAGGGCGACCTGAACGCCAACGGGCTGATCGACGCCTACGACATCTCGGCCGTGGCAACGCGCGTGGGCGGCGGCGCCGACCAGCGCCCGGGCAAGCCGTTGGCCGGCGAGATCGTGATCTCCACCCCAAAGAGCTCCTACAAAGCCGGCGAAGAGATCGAGATCATCGTCGAAGGCCGTGGTTTGCAGGCGGTCAACGCCCTGAGTTTCGCGCTGCCCTACGAGGCTCAGCAACTCGAGTTCCTCGGCGTCGAGGCCCCGGCCCTGGAACAGATGCGCAACTTCACCAACGACCGGCTCCACACCAGCGGCCAGAAGGCCCTCTACCCCACGTTCGTCAACATCGGTGACCGGGAGGAGATCGAGGGCGACGTGCGCCTGATGGTTATCCGATTCCGCGCTCGCACCGACTACCGCTTCGACCTGAAACCCGTCGACGGGTTGCTCGTCAACAAGTGCATGGACCAGAAGCCATTCTGAAAACACCGTGCACGCATCAGGCGCGGGGGCCCTCGGCGAGGGTCCCCGCGTCCATTTGAAATGCTGAATCCGAAAGAATCAGGACGGCAGACGGAGCGCCTTTTGACAAAAAAAGTTACCTTTGCATCGAATAAAACTCGTTGTCATGCTGAAAACGATCCTTTTCATCGGTGCCGGAAGCTTCATTGGCGGAGTGGCCCGTTACCTGCTCTCCCGCGCCGTACAGAGCGGCGTTACCTCGGGATTTCCCTGGGGAACGATGGTCGTCAATGTCGCAGGGTGCCTGCTCATCGGCATCCTCTACGGGCTTTTCGAGCGTAACCATGTAGGCAGCGAAGCCCTGCGCATGTTTCTCACCGTGGGATTCTGCGACGGATTCACCACCTTCTCGACTTTCGTGCACGAAAACTATGCCCTGCTCGGAAGCGGGCACTTCACCCACGCCATTCTCTACCCCGTGATCAGTTTCGGCGTCGGACTCCTCGCTGCATGGATCGGGCACCTCATCGTACGCGCCGCGTAAGGCCATCCCGCTGCCTAACAGAAAAAGGGGCTCCCGGAAAATTCCGGGAGCCCCCTTTTTCTCTGGGAGGGATAATGCCCCTCCGATCAGTCGTAAATCTCGTTCAACAGGCGCGCCAGGCGCAAGCCGCCCCGCACAAACTGCTGCTCGATAACCGGGGCGTATTTCGCAACGTAGTCATACGAGATCTTCGTACCTTCAGGCGTCGAGGCATAGACCTCGGAGCAGAGTTCCAGCGTCTCGCGCATCCAGTCGGCAGGCTCCCCGGAGGCAACCTCTGCGGCTTCCTCCTTCGACAGGCGGTCGATCTCACGCTGCCACTCCGCATAGCTCCAGCGGTGGGCGGACTCCACAAGCGCCGTGTCCCACACCGAATGGAGGTTCGTCGCATCTCCGAAATAGATAACCGACACGCGGTTCCCGCCCAGGTCGCTCAGGTGCCCGGCATGCATCGGACAGTGCATGTCGCCGACCAGATGGATCAGCATCCGGAGGTTCAGCGCCTCCTCCGTGGGCGTCAGCCCGCCCGACTTGAGGCGCGCGACAATCTCGGTGACCGCCTTCAGCACGTCGCCGTCAGGGTTCTTCGGCATGCTCTCCAGCGTCTCCCCCTCGTCGACATTCAGGTAATGCCACGTCTTCGTATAGGCGTACTCGGGCGTGTGGCTGGCATTGTCCAGCCAGTTCGAGACGTAGACCGGAGAGTAGCCCTCCAGCACGGCCGCAATACGTTTCGCGGCACGCTTCGTCAGATGATTTTCGGCCACGTAAGCCGTCACGTCGTGGCCCTTCTGCCCCCAGGCAAGGGCCTCGTGAGCCAGCAGCAGGCTCAGGCAGACAACAAGAAGTCTCTTCATGGCATTCGTATTCGGCGGTTACTGGTTCATCGTGGCAAGGAACTCCTCGTTGGTCTCAGTCATGCCCATCTGTTTCTGGAGGAATTCCATTGCCTCGACGGGCGTCATGTCCGAAAGGTATTTGCGCAGCACCCACGTGCGGTTCATCACCTCGCGCGGCAGGAGCAGGTCCTCACGCCGCGTACCCGACGCGATAACGTCGACGGCCGGGTAAACCCGCTTGTTGGCCAGCTTGCGGTCCAGCTGCAGCTCCATGTTGCCCGTTCCCTTGAACTCCTCAAAGATCACCTCGTCCATCTTCGAGCCCGTGTCGATCAGGGCCGTGGCGATGATCGTCAGCGACCCCTTCTCCTCCGTGTTGCGCGCCGCGCCGAAGAAGCGCTTCGGCTTGTGGAGGGCGTTGGCGTCGACTCCGCCCGAGAGCACCTTGCCCGAGGCCGGCTGCACGGAGTTGTAGGCACGCGCCAGGCGCGTGATCGAATCGAGGAAGATCACCACGTCGTGGCCGCACTCGACCATCCGTTTGGCCTTGTCTAGCACCATCTCCGCCACCTTCACGTGGCGCGAGGCCTGCTCATCGAACGTCGACGCAACGACCTCGGCCTTCACGTTGCGCGCCATCTCGGTCACCTCCTCGGGGCGTTCGTCGATCAGCAGCACGATCATGTAGACCTCCGGGTGGTTGTCGGCAATGGCGTTGGCAATGGCCTGCAGGAGCATCGTCTTACCGGTCTTGGGCTGTGCCACGATCAGCGCCCGCTGCCCCTTGCCGATCGGCGAGAAGAGGTCCACGACGCGCGTGGAGAGGTTGTTGTGTCCGTTGCCCGTCAGGCAGAACTTCTCGCTCGGGAACAACGGCGTCATGTATTCGAACTGCACGCGGTCGCGAATGAATTCGGGTTTCAGCCCGTTGATCTCGTTCACGCGCACCAGCGGGAAGTACTTCTCGCCCTCTTTCGGCGGGCGGATCGCTCCGTTGACCGTATCGCCGGGCTTCAGTCCGAAGAGTTTGATCTGCGACGGCGAGACGTAGATGTCGTCGGGAGAATTGAGGTAGTTGTAGTCCGCCGAACGGAGAAATCCGTATCCATCGGGCATCACCTCCAACACGCCCTCGCCCTCGATCTCTCCGGCGAAGTCGTCCTTGGTGATCACCTCCTCCTCACGGTGTTCGTGCGATTCCCGCTGCGGTCCGGCTTGCGCCGCCTCCACGGCCGGCGTCGCCTCGGAAGAGGTCTGAGAGGCAGGCAGTGCAGGTTCGACGGCAGATTCGGCAACCGTCTCGACGGTCTTTGCCGACTTGGGCTTACGGCCGCGGCGCTTGGGAGCCGGTTTGACCGGCTCATCCGCTCCGGCATGTGCCGGTTCTGCCGCGGCCGCCGGCTCGGAGACAACCGTTTCTGGCTGTGCGACAGGTTCGGATTGCACGGACTGACTGGCCGTGTCCGCCCCTTCGGAGGCTGGATGTTGTGCCGGAGCCGTCTCAGCGGTTTTCGGCAACCTCGGGCGACGTCCGCGAGGCGCTTTGGCCGGAACAGCGGACGGAGCGGCTGCCGTCTCCGTGACAGTAGCCTGGGCCTGGGTCGCGTTTTCCGGAACGGTCTCCCCTTCCGAAGAGGAGATGCCCGCAATATCCGCGATCAGGTCGCGTTTTTTTCTCATAACATTTTTAATACCAAGAGCCTTGGCTATTTCGCGCAATTCGGCGAGGTTTTTCCCCTCCAGCGCTTTCAGATCCTGCATAAATAGTAAATTTCGATTGCAAGTGATTTCAAAATCCGGACGGACGCCCGAATCGTAGGAATACGCATGCAAAGATAATGCATTATTTTGAAATGCAAAACAAAAAACACCTCATCGCCCCCTCGGTGACATAGAAAATCAACGCCCGAAGGCAAAATACCTAATTATAGCGATTGCGGCAAAACGAGATTTACACGACCTTTGTTTCGGAAACAATGAAGCCGTATTTTCAGCCATCGCATTGTTTGTATTGTTAATGTTTGTGTGTGAAGAACCCCTTCCTCTCGGTTTCGAAAGGAAGGGGTTTTCGATGATCGGAACCGTATTTTCAGCGCTGCCCCGGAGCTTCGTATCCTGCGGAAACGGCCCGGGCGGGAACATCTCTGCGCCCTGGTACGGTATCTCGCCCCGATGTCAGAATGCGTAGATGCAGACATAGGCGCAGGCCGCAGCCAAACCTCCCAACAGCGGTCCGGCGACCGGCACCCACGAGTACCCCCAGCCACTCGGGCCCTTGCCCTTGATCGGGAGGATGGCATGCGCAATACGCGGCGGAAGGTCCCGCGCCGGGTTGATCGCATACCCCGTCGTGCCGCCCAGCGACATGCCGATGGCCATGATCAGCATCGTCACAGGGAAGCTCCCCAGGCTGCCCATCCCGATCTCGGGCGTGTTCTGCTCATTGCCAATGGCCAGAATCACAAATACCAGCAGGAACGTCCCGAGAAACTCGCAGAAAAGATTCCGCGGGCGGTTCATGATAGCCGGCATCGTGCAGAAAACCCCGAGTTTAGCGGACGCATCGTCCGTCACGTCGAAATGGTCCTTATAATAAAGATAGACCAGCACCGCACCGCAGAAGCCTCCAGCCAGCTGGGCAACGATGTACCCCGGGACATAACCCCAGGGGAATGTCCCGGCGGCCGCAAGGCCGAGCGATACGGCCGGATTGAGGTGCGCCCCCGAATAGGGCCCGGCGATCAGCACGCCGCACATCACGGCAAAACCCCAAGCCATCGTGATGACGACCCAGCCGCCATTCTCCCCTTTGGACTTTTTCAAAGCGTTCGAAGCAACGACTCCGTCGCCCAACAGGACGAGAACCATCGTCCCGACAAACTCGAACACACATTTGGTAAACAGGGAAATCTCCATGGGACAAGATTTTAGAAAGTTCCATCATGCAATACCCGCCGTACGGCATCCTTCCATCCGGCAACCGAAGCCTCAACGGCGGAACGTTCCGCTGTCGGGTCAAAAACCGAGTCGGCCTGCCACTGGCGGCGGATTTCGTCGATATTGCTCCAGTACCCGACGGCCAAACCCGCCAGATAGGCCGCACCCAGCGCCGTGGTCTCCGTCACGCGCGGACGGATCACCTTCGTGCCGAGCAGGTCAGCCTGGAACTGCATCAACAGGTTGTTGCGGGCCGCACCCCCGTCGACCTTCAACTCTTTGAGCGCAATGCCCGAGTCGCGCTGCATGGCCCCAACGATGTCATAGGTCTGGTAGGCGATCCCCTCGAGCGCCGCACGCGCGATATGCGCCGCCGTCGTGCCGCGGCTGATGCCGCTGATGGCCCCACGCGCATACTGGTCCCAATAAGGAGCTGCCAGCCCGGTCAGTGCCGGAACGAAATAGACGCCTCCCGCGTCGGGAACCGTCGCGGCAAGCGCCTCGACCTCCGACGACGAGCGGATGATGCCCAACCCGTCGCGCAGCCACTGCACGACCGATCCGCCGACAAAAATACTCCCCTCGAGGGCATAGTCGACCCGATCACCGATTTTCCAGGCCACCGTGGTCAGGAGATTGTTCTGCGAAAGAATGGGACGGTCCCCACTGTTCATCAGCAGGAAACAACCCGTCCCGTAGGTATTCTTGACCGATCCCGGCTCGACGCACATCTGCCCGAACAACGCCGCCTGCTGGTCGCCCGCAACCCCTGCAATGGGGACCTTGTGGGCAAAAATCGTAGTCTTCGTGGCGCCGTAGACCTCGCTCGACGACCGCACCTCGGGCATCATCGACAACGGAATATCGAAAAGCCGCAACAGATCCTCGTCCCACTGCAGCGTATGGATGTTGAACAGCATCGTCCGCGAAGCGTTGCTCACGTCGGTCACATGCACCTCGCCACGCGTCAACCGCCAGATAAGCCATGTGTCGACCGTACCGAAGAGCAATTTGCCCTTCTCTGCCCGGGCACGGGCTCCGGGGACATTGTCGAGAATCCACTTGATCTTCGTGGCGCTGAAATAGGCGTCGACAATCAGGCCGGTTTTCGAGCGGATGAACTCCGTCTGCCCTTCGGCCTTCAAGCGATCGCAGTACTCCGAGGTCCGGCGGTCCTGCCACACGATCGCATTGTAGATCGGTTCCTCGGTCTCCGAGTCCCAGACGATCGTCGTTTCGCGCTGGTTGGTGATGCCGATGCCGGCGATGTTCAGTCCGTTGATATCGATGGCCGTGATCGCCTCGGCGATGACCGATGCCTGTGAAGCCCATATTTCATGGGGGTTGTGCTCGACCCATCCGGGTTTGGGGAAATACTGGGTAAATTCCCGCTGGGCCATCGAGCGGATTTCGCCCCGACGGTCGAAAATGATCGCACGCGAGCTGCTCGTGCCTTGATCCAAAGACAAGATGTATTGATCCATAAAAGGTTTGTATTTAGGCTGTCAGGTTGTATTTCCGGCACGCGGAATCGGGTAAAGCCGAAAGCCGCGGAACCGGATGTCCTACAAAATTACGATATTTTTTTCGAAACACAAAACGAAAGAATAAGTTTTTATTCGAAATACCAAAAGTTTCGATACGAATCCTTGGCAGCCGACAGAAAACACATCTGAAACATAGAACCAAAATCTCGGTTCATCCCGCGGGTTTCGCTCCTGATCGGAATCAGTTTGGAAGATTTTTTGTATCTTTCGTTCTGGATTCTGCCACCATCCGCACGGAAATATCGAACTTCGACCTCCCCGAACGGAACCCGAAGCCGGATCACGCTTTTCTGAATGCTGAAAAAAATACTCAAATATACGGTCCGCACGCTGATCGTCCTCCTGTTGCTGCCGTTCCTGGTCGGAGCGCTGCTCTACATTCCTGGAGTGCAGAACTTCATCCGCCGGCAGGCCGAAATCCAGGTAGAACGACACCTCGGCATGGAACTCTCGATCGGACGAATCCGGCTCTCCTTCCCCCTGCGGCTCGTCATCACCGAAACCATGCTTCGCGAACAGCACGACACCCTGTTGCAATGCGGAAGGTTCGCCCTCGACGTCGACCCGCTGCCGCTGCTCCGCCGGCAGGTCGACGTCCGCAAGCTGCAGGTCGAGGAAACCAGGCTCAACTACCGGGACTCGATCTCGGGAATGTCCGTAAGCGGGTCGATCGGCAGCCTCACGTTGCGCACAAACCGCATCGACCTCGCCACCCGGGAGATCGACCTCCGGGAAATCGACCTTTCACAAAGCACGATCGACCTCACCCTCGGCGCCTCCACGACCTCGGAGGCGCCCGATACGACAACGGCACCCGCCACATGGAGAATCGGCCTCGGAAGGCTCGACATCGGGGATACCGACGTCGCGCTGCGCCTCGAGCCCGGACCAACGGAGATCGACGTGCATCTGACACGGGCTGCCGCCGAGGAGTGCAACATCGACATGGGACTGTCCACAGTCGGCGTCGGGAAGCTGCTGCTCGACCGCGGCGCATACGCCTACCGGACCGCACCAACCGTCGCAACAGGCACATCGGGAGCCGACAACCCGGCCGGGAATGCCCGGGCAGCCGGAGTATCCGAACAGCCACTGCCGGCCGACGAGGCTTCCTCCGCAGTCCCATGGGACATCCGCGTCGAGCGGATCGAACTCATCGACAACAGGGTCGAATATACACAGTCCGGGCACCGTCCGGCCGAAGGGTTCGACCCCGCGGCCATCGAACTCGCCGGGCTCAGCCTGGTCGTCGACTCGCTCCATTCGCAGGGCAGTCGGCTCGCAATGCGCATTGCCAGTCTGCAATTCGTCGAACGGTCCGGGTTCGCGGTCAACGACCTGTGCGCAGGATTCTCGATGGGTCCCGACAGCATACGACTCGACGGATTGCGCATCACAACACCGAAATCGGAGTTCCGGGCCGACATGTATGCCGGGGCATCCCTGCTCGACATCTCCCCCTCGGCCCCGATCGAGGCCGAACTGGCCGCCGATGCAAGCATCGAAGAGCTGGCGCTGTTCGCACCCGCCCTCGCGCACCCCGCCTTGCAGGGGCTGCGGCTGCGGTTGGTGATGAACGCTTCAGGGCGACTCGCAGACATCGATCCGCTGAACCTCGAAATCGCGTCACCCGGGCATCTGCGGCTGACGGCCTCCGGATCAGCCAGGAACCTCCCGGACATGGACCGCGCCGAGGTCACCGTCCGATTCGGAGGTTTGCTTCGCCAGTTGGGGTTCCTCGAAGCGATGCTGCCCGACACGGCCCTGCGCCGCCGGATCGAACTCCCCGCATACATAGGCTTGCAAGGTCATGCGGGACTCAATCGAGGAACGTATGCCTTGCAGAGCTCCTTGGAGATGAATCCCGGGGCGCTATCGGTTGACGCGGCGTTCAATCCGGCGACCGAACGTTATCGGGCCGAAGTGACGATCGACTCACTCCCGTTGGGCGACCTCCTGCCCCACGATTCGTTGGGTAGCACCGATGTGCGCATCGACGTGCGGGGACGCGGTTTCGACCCGTTGTCCGCTCGAACCGAAGCACATCTCGAAACCGACATCGGGCACCTTCCTTTCCGCGGGCACGATTTCGGAGGCATTGCGCTGGAGGCCGCGTTGGAACAAGGGGCCCTCAGTGGCCGGTTGATCGACCGGGACACGGCCCTGCGAATGGAACTCGCCCTCGACGGTTCGCTCTCCGAAGAACGGCAGCAGATCGCCGTCCGCGGCACCGTCGAGGGATTCGACCTCGCGGTACTCGGCGTAACGCCCGATTCGATCGGAGGTTCCTTTACGATTGATGCGCTGGCCGGCCGCACCGCAACGGACAGCCTCGCGGCACGAATCGATTTCGACCGGATCAACCTCTACGGCCCGCAGGGCGAGAGCCCGATCCGTCCGACCGGCGCATCCTTCTCGACCGCACCCTCGGGAACACGCGCCAGTCTCCGTTCGGGAGACCTCTCCCTGGCGTTCGAGAGCCCCGCGCCGCTCGATTCGCTCACCGCAGCCATGGGGCACACCATCGACTCCCTGCGGCAGCAGATCGGCTCCCGGGGACTCGACATGGAACAACTGCAGCCGCTGTTGCCCGGCTTCCGGCTGCGGGGCAAGGCCGGGTCGGAGAACATCGTGAACAACTTCCTGCGTACGAAGCAGTTGTCGTTCGAGAAGATGCTCATCGACGCGGGCAACGGGCCCGGGTATCCCCTGGCGTTCGACCTGCGGATCAACGGACTCGCAGCCGCCAGCTTCACCCTCGACACCCTCGCGGCAGGGATTGCCCGCCGCGGGCAGGGACTGGAGGCGTCGCTGCGAGCGGTCGACAGGGCCGCGCATTCGGACAGCGTAGCGCGTACCTCGCTGGAGACCTCTGTGGCCCTCCGCACGGCCCGCATCATGCTGCGCCGCGATGCCCCCGGCGAAGTACCCGTCCGCTTCGGGACAGAGGCCGCATGGAATGAAAACGAGGTGACCGTGCGCGTGCTTCCCGACCTCGGCTCGTGGCAGGTCAATCCCGAAAATTTCCTCACCTACGACTTCGACCGCACGATCCGCGCCGACCTCGACATCACGCGCGGCGCACAACGCTTCGCGCTCCACACCGTCGAACTGCCCGACTTACCCGGGGCCATACGCCTCGACATCGCAGGAATCGACATCGCCCGTACCCTCCGGATTCTGCCCTCGGCACCGCCCCTCGGCGGACGGCTCGGAACCGGCATCACGTTCGGCATGTCGCCCGACAGCCTGAGCCTCCGCGCAACGGTGGCGGTCGACAGCCTGAGTTACGACGGCGAACGTTTCGGGGACATTGCGCTCCATGCCGGCTACGACCGCGGGCGCGGACACAAGGGCAGTGTGAAGTTCTCGATCGACGACGCCGAAGTCCTCGCCGTCGAAGGCGCCTACCGTATCGGGGAGCCGCAGCCGCTCGATGTCGTCGGGGCGATCAACGATCTCCCGCTCCAACGGCTCAACGTCTTCCTGCCCCAGGAGATGCTGCGCCTCGCGGGAACGCTCGGCGGACGGATACAGGTCGGGGGATCGCCCGACAAACCGCTCTTCGACGGTGACATCCGCCTGGCGAAAACCGAAATACGCGTGCCGATGATCGGCACGTCGTTCCGCATCCCGGCCGACACCATCCGGCTGACGGGAAATCGCGTCGACTTCGGCGACTTCGCCATCCTCCCGCCCAACAACAACCCGCTCACGATCTCCGGGGCCATCGATTTCGCAGACCTCGGGCATCCGGCGGCCGACCTCCGCATCCGCACCCGGAACTTCCAGTTCCTCAACGTCGCACGCCGCGAACGGACCGCCGTCTACGGCTCCGGGTTCCTCAACCTCGACGCCTCGGCTCGCGGCCCGCTCGACGAAATGGTCGTTCGCGGAAACGTCGCCCTGCTCCGCGGTACGGAGATCAACTACGTCATGCAGGATGCCCCCACGGAGATCGAACAGCAGTCGCAGGATGTCGTCTCGTTCGTCTCGTTCGACGAAGAGGATGCCGCAACACCCGCAGCATCCGCCGCCAGCCTCCGTATCGGCGGGCTCGACCTGCTCTTCAACATCGACATCAGCGAGGATGTCTCGATGGGCGTAGACCTCTCCGCCGACGGCAGCAACCGTATCGACCTGCGCGGCGGAGGGAACCTCTCCTATGCTATGAACCCCCTGGGCGACATCGCCTTCTCAGGGAAATACACTCTCTCGGGCGGTACGGTACGCTACAACCCGCCGGTCATCTCCCAGAAGGTATTCGCCATACGCCCCGGCAGCTATGTCGAGTGGACCGGAAATATCGCCGACCCGTCGTTCGACATCACCGCCGTGGAGACCGTGCGCGCCAATGTCACCTCGGACGACAACCAATCCCGGCCGGTCAATTTCGAAATCTCGGTCAACATCCGGAATTCGCTCAACGACCTGGCCGTGTCGTTCGGACTCGCAGCCCCCGAGGACCTCACGATGCAGAACCAGCTGCAGTCGCTCACCGAGCAGCAGCGCGCCATGCAGGCCATGAACCTGCTCATATACAACACCTACACCGGGCCAGGAACCACAGCAAAGGTCAATACCGAAAACCCGCTCAACGCATTCGTGCAGAAGGAACTCAATCAATGGGCACAAAATTCGCTCAGGGGCGTGGACCTCAGTTTCGGAATCGATTCCTACGACCAGACCGACCCCAACGGAGCACGCACCGACTACTCGTACCGGCTCTCGAAAAAACTCTTCGGGAACCGCGTGCAGATCAGCATCGGCGGAAAGTTCAGCACCGGAACCGACCCGTCGGAGAACCTCAAGGAAAACATGATCGACGACATCTCGCTCGAGTACCTGCTCACCAAACGCGGCAACATGCTCGTGCGGCTCTTCCGCCACACGGGTTACGAAAGCATCCTTGAGGGAGAAATCACCGAGACCGGCGTGGGATTCATCATCCGCAAGAAGATGTCGCGCCTCGGAGACCTTTTCCGCTCGCAACGGCGTCAGGAGAAAAAAGCCACAACCAATGAGACCGACACGCATTGACATACGCCTGCTCGGGCTGCTCGCGGCACTCCTGCTGTCGGCAGCCTGCTCCACGACCCGCCGCATCCCGGAGGGCGAAGTGCTCTACACCGGGGTGAAGAAGATCCGCATCGTGCCGGATTCCGGTGTCGTGCTCACCCCCGACGCCGAAAGTGACGCCCGTCAACCCCTCTCCGTGGCCCCCAACAACCCGCTATACGCCCCTTACTGGCGCACGCCGCTTCCCATTGGGCTCTGGGCCTACAACTACCTATACTCCCCCAAGGAGAAAGGGTTCAAATACTGGTTCTACCGGCGTCTTGCAAAGGAGCCGGTGCTCATTTCGAAAGTGCAGCCGCAACTGCGCGCCAAAGTCGCCGAACAGGCCCTCGGCAACAACGGGTATTTCGGTTCGCAGGTCTCGAGCGAGCTGCTCTACCGCAAGAAGGGCCGGAAGGCCAAGGTCAACTACACGCTGCGTATCGCCCCGCCCTACCATTACGGTTCGATCGAATACCCGCAGCCCGGAGGGGCCATCGGCGTACGTTTCGACTCGCTGCGCAGCTCCTCGCCGCTCCGCCCCGGAGACCAGTACGACCTCGAGACCCTCATCGCCGAACGCAGCCGCATCACCGACACCCTGCGAAACAGCGGCTACTACTACTTCCGGCCGCAGTACCTCGACTACCAGGCCGACACGACCCGCGGCGGAAGACGCGCCGACCTCCGGCTGCGCCTGCTGCCGGCAACCCCGCCCCAGGCCCTGCGTCCATACCACATCCGGGCCGTCACCGTCCACCTCGCGAACATCGAACCCGGTCCGGCCGATACGCTGCACCTGGGTGGCGCCACGGTCGTCGCGCAACGCCCGATGAAGATACGTCCCCGCATCCTGGAACGCTCGCTCGCCATCCGCCCCGGACAGCTCTTTACCGTCGACGCACAAAGCCGCACGCTGACCGAACTCAACAAACTGGGAATTTTCCGTTATGTGAACCTCAGCGTCCCGGTCATCGACTCGCTCGCAGGGGCCGACTCTCTCGACATACGGATCGACGCGCAGTTCGACCAGCCGATCTCGGCCGACATCGAGACCGACGTGGTTTCGAAATCGAACAGTTTTCTCGGCCCCGGCATCGCGTTCAAGGTAAGTCACAACAACCTCTTCCGCGGCGGAGAGGTCCTCGCGCTGAAGCTCAACGGTTCCTACGAGTGGCAGACCGGAAACAAAAACTCCGGGGGACAATCCTCCCGGCTCAACTCCTATGAACTGGGGTTGAATGCCACGCTCAACATCCCGCGCCTGCTCGTGCCCCGAAGCGCCGAACGCAAAAAATCCCTGTCGGGGAGCACCTCGTTCCAGCTCGGGCTCGACCTGATGAACCGCCCCGACTATTTCCGCATGATCTCCTTCGGCGGATCGGCCGGCTACGACTTCAGCACCTCGGCCTACAGCCACCATACCCTCACACTGCTCAAGCTCACCTACAACAAACTCCTCCATACGACCCAGGCGTTCGACCAGACGATGGAGGCCAATCCCACCATCGCCATGAGCTTCCGCGACCAGTTCGTGCCGGCCATCGCCTACACCTACACCTTCGACAAGCTCTATGGCGCGACAGGGAACCGCCGGTTCTTCTGGCAAAACACGGTCACCTCGGCCGGGAACATCCTCTCGGGCATACTGGCCGCATTCGGCAGGAAGCATCCCCAGGAGCTCTTCGGGAACCGTTTCTCGCAGTTCCTCAAGGAGGAGAGCGAACTGCGTTTCTACCACCGCCTCGGGCAGGGCAACCTCTGGCTGGCAACCCGGTTCCTGGTGGGCGTGGGCTATGCCTACGGGAACTCCGAGGTCATGCCCTACAGCGAACAGTTCTACATCGGCGGGGCCAACAGCATCCGGGCCTTTACCGTGCGGTCGATCGGCCCCGGAAGCTACCGGCCCCCCACTGACGACCGGAACGGATACCTCGACCAGACCGGCGACTTCAAGCTGGAGGCCAACGTCGAATTGCGTTTCGGAATCATGGGACGACTCAACGGTGCGGTATTCCTCGACGCCGGGAACATCTGGCTGCTGAAAAACGACCCCCTGCGTCCGGGAGCCGCACTCAACGGCAAAACCTTTTTCAACGACATAGCTCTCGGAACCGGGTTCGGACTGCGTTACGACATCAGCTACCTGGTGCTGCGCGCCGACCTCGGCATAGGGATCCATACCCCCTATCCGAATCCGGACAAAAAGGGATATTACAACATTCAGAGTTTCAAGGACGGGCTGGGATTTCACCTGGCCATAGGGTATCCGTTCTGAGACGATGTCCCGATCGGCCGCGCACATCGTGCATCTCGAGATCGCGGCACGCTATACGAAGAAAAGCATGGAAGTGAGGAGTTTGCGCAACTCCGCCAAAGCATTCGAAATGTGGTACTGGACAGTCTTGGAACTTATATTCAGGGTTTTGGCAATCTCTTCGTAGGACATGTTCTCGTAACGGCTCATATAGAAAACCCGGCGGCGTTGCTCCGGCATGTTGCGGACGGTCAGTTCGATCATCCCCAACAATTCGTCCGTCGACACGACAGCATCGGACTCCACCTCGGCCGGCCGGTCAACGTCAAGTTCCGTAGTTTTTCGGAATTTGTACCGTATCTGCCGACGTTTCATCAGGTTGAAAATCGCATTGCGCGTCATGCGGAACAGATACCCTTTGAAGGAACAGACCTCTCCGAGCCTCCCGCGACATTCCCATATGCGCAGGAATACATCATGCGTTATGTCCTCGGCATCGGTCTGGTCTTTCAACAGACGAAGGGCAAAATCCCGCACCTTCGAAGCATAGCGCAAATATAGAATATCCAACGCTTCCGAATCGCCGTTCTGCAACTTTCGAAGGAGTATGTGTTCTTCACAATTCATAGTTCCGTGTCTGCAAATATAGATTTTTTCACGAACATTCGGTGTCGTAACCCATATTTTTTCATTGCATTGTAATCCGGACCAAAAAATCTAAAAAAAAATCACAAATCAGACTAGCGAACTGGCCTCATCAATTGTCTTTTTAATGAATCCGGACTCAAAAACAGTTTTTCTTTATTATTTTTGAACTCATGAAAAACCGATCTCTACTACTTTTTCTCGCCACGATGATGTCGTGCCTCTGCATCGCATACGGGTGCAAGGACGATTCGGAAGATGCGCCCGACAGCGTTTATATGTACAGCACCTCCGGCACGGTGGATGCTGCGGCCGGAATGCGCTCCATAACCGTGTTCACCACCTGTGCCTGGGAGGCGACAGGCGACGACTGGATCACCATCGACCCCGCCTCGGCCGATGCCAAAGGCATCCATGCCGTACACCTCAGTTTCGGTCCCAACGAAACGGGAATTCCCCGCGTAGGACACGTCGTATTCAAGGCCGGAAGTTATTCGGAAACATACACCTTAACTCAAAAAGCCGAATAGCGATACCTTCAGGGATGAGGTCGATGACCGCAGATGCTCAAACTGGATACCGATGACAAACAAAAGCCGGAAAATTATCGATTACGTATTCCAGCACAAGGACACTCCCAACGATATTCAACGGATGTTCGAAGGCTGGATGGTGGCACACGAGGAGGACCATGAAACGACTGAGGCCCTCCGAGAGGTGTGGAACGAGCATGCGGCTCCGGCAGCGGATGAAGAGGACCGCAGGGGCCTCGAACGGCTGCATGCATCCATTCGGGCCGAAAAGCCCCGAAGATCACCACGCGTAGCACTGCGTTGGGCTTGTACCGCCGCAGCTGCCATATCGATATTTGTCGGTGGCTACTATGCCGCAATCGGGACCATCGAGCCGATCAGGGAAAACACGCTGCTGACGGCCAAGGGACAAACCGGAGAATTCTCGCTCCCCGACGGGACGACCGTATGGCTCAACGGCGAAAGCCGATTGAAATACGATAGCTCGTTCGAGGACGAAACCCGCGATGTATACCTCTCCGGAGAGGCCTTCTTCGAGGTCCGGAAAGATTCGTTACGGCCATTCCGCGTCCACATGAACAACCTGCAGATCGAAGTCCTGGGAACATCGTTCGACGCCATGAGTTATTCATTCGGATCAAGCCAACAGATCGTCCTCAAAACCGGAAGCGTCAAAATCTCCGGCAACAATCTCCAGAGGCCCGTAACGCTGCACCCGAACGAAAAATTCACGTTTGACAAACGCACGCAAAGTGCAAGGATCGAACAGGTCAACGCGCAGAACTACTGCCAGTGGTTCTCCCCGCGTCTGGTCTTCGACAACACCCCGCTGAAAGACATCATCACCAATCTCGAGCGCAGGTACAACATTGAAATATCGCTCTCCACACATATCTCTCCGGAAAAACGAATCTCACTGGTAATCTGCCATGAGCCTCTGGAAGATATCATGGAAGTCATGTCCTCGCTGATGTCGGTCCAATACCGCATCGACGGGAACCATGTACTTATCATGAGGAGGTAATCCAAAATAAAACAAACCCGGAACTGTTTTTCTGACGCCTCGAAAGGCGTCGGCATACCCTGCTCATTCCAAAATCGAACCCGAACTAATCTCAAACACCATGAACGAACACAACGTTTTGAAAAGGATTTCCCGGTACCTTTCGGCCCTGATCCTATGTGTGACGGTGACGATAACGGCCACCGCACAAACGCCGACGGTTACCGTGAATGCCAAGAATGTCAGCATCAAAGAGTTGCTGCAACGCATCGAGGCCAACAGCCAATATACGTTCGCCTATGTCGATGCAGAGATAGACACAGACAAAATCGTATCGGTTTCAGCGACAAACCGCAGCATCGCGTCGATCCTCGAGGAAATCCTCCCCGATGTAAAAATGGAGATCAAAGGTTTGAAAATCGTTTTGACACGAGCCCGGGGGGGGTTCGCCAGCCCGCGATCGTATCCCGTACGGTCAAAGGTGTCGTAACCGATGAAAACGGGAACCCGATCGTCGGCGCGACCGTCGTTCTGAAGGGCTCGACCATCGGTGCAGCGACAAATCTGAATGGAGAGTACACCATAGACATCCAACAGAACAACGCAACCCTGGTCTTCTCGCTCATCGGATACAACCGTGTTGAGGTAGCTCTTTCCGACAGCCAGACTTTGGCCAATGTCACCCTCAAGGCAGAGGCAATCGCCATGGACGACATCGTGGTCGTAGGATACGGCGTGCAGAACAAACGCGACGTGACGACCTCCATCGCCTCCATCAAGTCCGAAGATTTCGCCAATATGCCGACTTCCGACTTCCGGGATGCCATGGCGGCCAAAATGCCCGGTGTACAGGTGTTGCAACTCGGAGGCCAGCCCGACGGAAATGTCACGATACGCATCAGAGGAATTCAGTCCGCTACGGCCGGGAACGACCCGTTGTATGTCATCGACGGCGTACCGTGCGACGCCCGGGCTTTTGCCAACCTCGAAAGCAACGACATCGAGAGCCTCGAGGTCCTCAAGGATGCCTCGGCCGCGGCAATCTACGGTTCGCGCGGCTCGTGCGGCGTAGTCCTCATCACGACCAAGCGAGGTCAGAGCGAACGCCCGGTCGTAAGCTACGACGGCCAGTTCAGCGTCTCGAACGTCGCCAAGAAGATCGAAATGCTCGATGCCTACGAATTCGCACAGATCGTCAAGGAAGCCCGCGACGGCGCTTATCTGTTCAACGTCCCGACCGGTTCGATCGACGATCCCTATGAAGACCGGCCGCAAACCTATCACCGCGTCGATCCGCTCATCACGGCCTACCTGCAGGACAAAACCGGAACCTTGACCGACACCGACTGGCAGGATGCAATTTTCCGTTCGGCCTATTCGACCAAACACTCCGTTTCGGTGTCGGGACGTACCAATACGCTGGGATACTATATCGGAGGAAATTACCTCTATCGCGAAGGAACGATCATCGGATCGGATTTCGAACGTTACAGCCTGCGCGCCAACATCGACGGCAAACGCAACCGGTTGAAATACGGCGTCAGCTTCTCGCCTTCCTATTCGAAAACTAACTACATTGCATCCGACACGCAATACGGCAACGACGGTGTAATCGCTTCGGCACTCATGGCTCCTCCGGTCTTTCCCGTGTACAATGACGACGGATCCTACAACTGGGACATGAACGGATTCCTGCGCATCAACACCTGGGACACACAGGTCAACGAGGTGCTCAATCCCGTGGCGCTGGCCCTGGAGATCGACGATGTACGCGAAAAGATCAATGTCCTGGGCAATGCCTATGTCGCCTATGAGTTCGTCAAGGGGCTGGAGTACAAATTCACGGCCGGCGGGGACTACTACTCCTACATCCGCAACTATTATCGGCCGTCGTACATTCCGTTGCGCGGCAACAAATATTACGACTCCCTCTCGGACCCGAAGGCCCAGAACAACATGAACTCCTATTTCCACTGGACGCTCTCCAACCAGCTCTCCTACAACCGTACGTTCGGAGATCATTCGATCAATGCCATCGCGGTATACGAGGCCGAGAAACAGAGCATACAGACCTCGCAGATCGTCGGCATAGGGACGGCCGGCGACGATAAAATCCGCACGACGAAGGACAAGACCATCGACCTTGACAACACCTACAACAACAAATACGCATACACCTTCGCGTCGTGGCTCGTCCGCGCCCAGTACTCGTACAAGGGCCGGTACATGATTTCGGCATCGATCCGCGGCGACGGTTCCTCGCGTTTCGCCCCCAATACCCGCTGGGGATACTTCCCGGCCGTATCGGTGGGATGGCGCATCAGTGACGAGAGTTTCCTGCGCAACGCCCGTTGGATTGACGATCTGAAGTTCCGGGCCAGCGTCGGACAGACCGGCAACGCGCAGATCGGCAATTCGGAATACCTCGCGCTTTACGGGACATCGACCATCGATCTCGGAAACGGCATCTCCTCGGTGGTCTATCCGTCGCAGATCGCCAACAACGACCTGGGATGGGAGAAAAACACACAGTACAACCTCGGACTGGATTTCAACCTCTGGAAAGGTGCCCTCGGGTTGAACGTCGACTATTACTACTCGAAAACCACCAACATGCTGTTCGACGTCCCCGTATCATCCGTGTCGGGATTAACCTCGTCGAACGTCAACATCGGATCGATGCAGAATACGGGCGTCGAGCTCGCGCTGACCTCTCGCCGCAGTTTCGGAGACTTCTCCTATGCACTGGCTGCCAACTGGTCGCTCAACCGCAACAAGGTACTGAGTCTCGGGGATGAAAATGCCGACATCATCAAGGAGTCGTCCTATGCAGGAGGTTACTATATCACACGCGTCGGACAACCCGTGGGCTGCTACTACCTCATGGTCCAGGACGGAATCTTCCACAACCAGGAGGAACTGGATTCATATCCCCACTTCG
Source organism: Candidatus Alistipes intestinipullorum (assembly GCA_019113885.1). Classification (GTDB taxonomy): domain Bacteria; phylum Bacteroidota; class Bacteroidia; order Bacteroidales; family Rikenellaceae; genus Alistipes; species Alistipes intestinipullorum. The sequence goes on from DXGO01000068.1 coordinate 26,825, forward strand.
ACACCACTACCGTCGGAGACTTCCGCTTCGTCGACGCCAACGGGAACGGCATCCTCGAAAAAGATGCCGACCGCGTCATCGTAGGCAACTACATGCCGGATTTCTACTACGGATTCTCGGTCAATCTCTCCTACAAGGGTTTCGACCTGGCCGCTAACTTCCAGGGCGTCTACGGCAACGAGATACTGAACCTCGAACGCCGGTACCTGCTCAACATGGAAGCCTCGTCGAACATGATGAAAGAGTCCCTGCAACGTTACCCGTACGGCAACCTGAACCGCGCCACCCGCAAATCGAGCGGAAACAACGGAGCCTGCACCTCGACCTTCCATATTGAAGACGGCTCCTACCTGCGACTGCAGAATCTCTCGCTGGGGTATACCTTCCCCGATCGTTGGACCCATAAAGCCGGAATCTCGAAACTCCGCATCTACATACAGGGGACCAACCTCTTCACCTGGACCGAATACTCGGGATACAATCCGGAAGTCAGCAACCATGCATCCGATGCTTTGCGGCCCGGCGAGGATTACTGCTCCTACCCGCTGTCACGGACTTTCAGCGTCGGCATAAACTTCAACCTGTAAAAAACAAACGAGTATGAAACTGAAAAGCATCATAACTGCCGGAATTCTCATCGCTGGAATGTCCTCGTGCGGAGAGGCCTTTTTCGAGCAGTATCCAAGCAACAACATCACCGAGGGCAATTACTACCAGACAGACGACGATTTCAACCAGGGGGTGGCGTCATGCTATGACAAACTCAAGACGCAAATGGCTTTCCACCTGAGTGAAATCGGGTACCGAAGCGACGAAAACATTCTCGAATCGATGGCCGTATCGACCCAGGACCGTTACGACATCGACAATTTCGCCGAGACTCCGAGCAACGGCATCCTGAGCGACATATGGAACGCCTGGTACAACGGTATTTACCGCTGCAACGACGTCCTCGACCACATGGCTGGGGCCAACATCGCCAATTACGACAAGTACCGCGGCGAATGCCTTTTCCTGCGATCCTGGTGGTATTTCAACCTCTACCGGGTATTCGGGGTCGTTCCCATCGCACGGACAGTCGTGACACCGGCCGATGCCAAGCTCATTCCCCGATGCACCGACGAGGAGATGTACACCCTGTTGACCGAGGACCTGGCAGAAGCGGCCCGGCTCCTGCCACCGACCCCCGGGGCCGAGAAGGCCCGGGTGGCCAATATCGCCGCCTATACTCTGCTGGCCAAGGTTTACCTGACCTTCGGCAAGCCGGCCGAGGCAAAGGTCGCGCTCGAGGAGGCTATGAAGAATACCGCATACGGGCTGGAATCCTCGACCGCAAAAGTCTTTGACGTGAACAACAAGATGAACAAGGAGATCATCTTCGCCCTCTACTACAACAAGACCAACGACAACGGACACGGTTACTGGTACAGTACCAACACGAACGTGATGGCCGACATCCGCAACCCGACGCCCGAATTCAAAGCCATTTATGAGGAAAAGGACAACCGGCTGGCGTTAATCAACACCTATACCAAAATATCGAGCAACCTGTATGCCATGACCAAATGGTATGACACCTACGACGCAACCTACACGACGCAGGTGGGGAACGATTTCCCGCATTTGCGCTATGCCGACGTGGTGCTGATGTATGCCGAGGCATTGGCTGAATCGGGAGACGGCCTCGGAGATGCGCTGACCTGGCTCAACAAGACCCGGACTCGCGCCGGGCTGGATGAACTGACGACCGACGATGTTCCCGACCTCGCCACCTTCCGTCAGGAACTCGCCAATGAACGGGGCCGCGAATTCGCGCTCGAAGGTCACCGCTGGTTCGATCTCGTGAGACTGGGGCTGGCCATCGATCATTTCCGCAAAATGGGCTATTCGCTCGATGCCCACAACCTGATCTTCCCGATTCCGCAGAATCAGATCGAAATCGTGAACAACAGTTCGATTCTCTGGCAGAATCCCGGATTCGAACAGTAACATTATAAGACTATGAAAACCATGAAGAAAATAATCACCCATCTGTTGTTGCTCCTCTTCGTCGCCGGACTGACCGCCTGCTGGACCGAAGAGATTCCCGAAGCCGGCGCTGCCCGCCACCAGGTCACCGACCTCACGGCAACACCGGGAGACGAGGAAGCATATCTGGCATGGAGTATGCCCGAAGGCTGGAATCCCACTGATTTCATTGTCTATTACACCAATGCCGACTCGGAAACGATTACGCTGCGGACCGGCGGGGAGCAAAGCTATACGGTAACCGGCCTGAGTAATGACACGCAATACACATTTTACGTACAGGCCGTCTACGGAGACCTCGTATCGAACTACGTCTCGGTCGTGACGAGACCCGCAACCTCCCGATTCCCGGTCACCGACCTCTCCGCCTCTGCCGGGGACGGGTATATCTCGCTCACATGGTCGGAACCGGCAACCTCCGTGCTCTCGTACACACTCTCCTATTACAATGAGGAGGCTCCCGATGACATAGAGGTACAGACTCTCGAAAAGGGAACGACATCCATCACACTCGAAAACCTGACCAACGACAAGAACTACTACCTCTCGCTGGTGGCCAACTACGCAAAGGGGGCGGCAGAAGCCGCTACGGCCAAGGCCATGCCCTCCCAGGCGATCCCCTATACGCTTGATCGGGAAACCGCGGCCAAGAATCAGCCCATAACGTTCACCTTCAACACGGAAGAATACCCGACGGCAACCGAGGTGAAGTGGACCTTCCCGGGAGACGTGGTCAAGGAGGGCTTCGTGGTAAAGCATGGATTCGGATCGACCGGAACGCAAACGGCGAAACTGAGTGCCATGGTCGACGGGAACCTCCGGACCTGGACGGTAGAGGTCGAAATCCGCGAATACGTCATCTTCTGTTCCGACTGGGATCTGGTCAGTGCATACAACGGCTTCAAGGGCTCCTGCCCGGTCTTCTCACCCGACGGCAATACCATCTACAACATCACGTTCGCAAACCTCACGCAACTCGTTGCCTTCGACCTCATGACCGGCGCCATGAAATGGAAATATACGCCCGAGGCCTTGGCCGGAAGCTACAATCCCCTGACCGTAAACCCCGTAACGGGCGACATCTACTTTGGAACGGCCTCCGCCGGACAATTCTATGCCGTCACTCCCGAAGGTCAGCTCCGCTGGATGTTCAGCGAGGCCCAGTCGATGAAGAGTACGGCTCCGGCCGTCAATGCCGACGGAACGGTTGTCTACATTTGCGACGCTTCGGGCAACACCTTTGCCATCGATGCCGAATCGGGATCGAAATGCTGGAGCAGTACGGTCGGAGCCGCCGGGTGCGGAATCCTGGTCAACGGGGACGAACTGGTCGTTGGTGCCGGCAAGAACATCATATTCCTCCGGGTGGCTGACGGAACCGAAATCGCCCGGCTGACGCTCTCCCGCGACATGACAGACATCTCCGGATTTGCCGTCGCGGCCGACAAAACGACGGCCTATGTCCCGAACAAGGGCGGATATGTCAGCTCAATCGACCTGACCTCTCACAAAATTCTCGTCGACGGATTCCCCGTCGGAGACGACAACATGTACGAGCCGGTTGTAGCCCCGAACGGATCGGTATTCATCGGGTCGAAAGACAGCCACGTCTACAACCTCAACGCAACGCTGACCGCCGTCAACTGGTCGTACAAACACATGGACGGAAAAAATGCGTTCAACTACTCGCATCCGTGTGTTGACTCGGAAAACCGATTCTACATTACTTCCGGACAAATCATCAACACAAGCTACATCTTCGATGCAAATGGCAACATCATCGATCAATGGACTTATGAGGCCGATGACGACAACCAGAAGCAGATGGGTGGCAACAACTTCCTCGACGGCGTACTCTACTCCGCATTTGTCGGCGGAGGCAACAGCAACGGTGTCTTCGTCGGCAAATACGTCGGCGGAGAGCGTGCCTCGGGATGGAGCACGCATGGAGGAGATATCTGCGGCTCATGCTGCCTGAAATAACGGAAACAGGGAGGGCCGGACTCCGGTCCTCCCATAACCCTCAACAACTGACCCCAAAATGAAAAAACTGATATTGTTAACGATGGCGCTTCTGGCCGCTGCACCGGCCACCATGGCAAAATACCCCATAGGCGTGTCCCTCAGTATGATCGGAACGCCCGACTCCGAAAACATCATCTCTGTCAAGGAAGCCGGGATCGATTACGTGGAGGTTGTATTCAACTATTTCTGGCGCAAAGCGCCCGAGAACGAATGTTATACCCGGGCCTATCAGGTCAAAAAACGACTCGACGAGGCCGGGCTCAAGGTATGGTCGTGCCACCTGCCTTTCAGCCGGCAACTCGACATCTCGGTCCTCGACCCCCAACAACGGGAAGAGAATGTCCTCTTCATGGAGCGAATGATCCGTCTGGCAAGGATTTTTCAACCCCAGCGGCTGGTTCTGCATCCCAGTTCGGAACCGATCAACGACGATGAACGGGAGACCCGCATGCAGAACTCGGCCAACTCGATCGGACGACTTGCATTGGCCGCCCATGAGATCGGAGCGGTTCTTTGCATCGAAAATCTGCCACGAACCTGCCTGGGACGCGATTCCGACGAAATACTGCGTCTGATCGAGAACTATCCCGAAGTAATGGTCTGCTTCGACTCGAACCATCTGCTCAAAGAGGAATACCCCCGATTCCTCGAACAGGTCGGCAACCGCATCGGTACGGTGCACATTTCGGATTATGACCGCAAGGACGAACGCCACTGGCTGCCGGGGAAAGGAATTGTCGACTGGCCCGACTTCTATCGTCGGTTGAAGAATACCGGCTACAAAGGAGTTTTCATGTACGAAGTCAGTGCCAACGATACCGAATCGCCCCGACAAATCGTCCGGACTCACAAGGAGGTCATCCTCGGCAATCACAAATAAACGAATGCATCAAAACATCTGGAACCATGAATAAATCTCATATCCGCATACATCGGAAACTGCTTATCGGAATCGGAGCCATCATCTTCATCGCAGGGTGCTCGAATGACACCTCCGATTCGGTCCGGCCATTCGCAGCAAAAGCCACGCTGACCCTGTCGAAATACTACAACGATCAGGGTGCCATGACATTACCTGTCTGGGAGCAATCGTCGCAGGCCGGAATGCTTGTAGCCGGGGCAGGAAAATCGGAAGCATTCTACGCAACACCTATTTTGGCTGGATCGCAGAAATCGCTCTTCCTTTTCACCCTCGACGTGCCGCACCAGGAGACTTCGACAGCTATTGGATTTTGGCCCGCAGAAGCCCCGGTCACCTGCGAGAACAGCACCCTGAAGGTAACGGTTCCGACGCAGCAGAACGGCTCGGTCACCCCTTGTCTGGTCGGGAAATCCACGGCCCGGCTCAACGGATACAACGGATGCGAAATGACGCTCACGCAATTTTGCTGCACCATGTACATCTCCGTCGAAATGGGAGACTATGCCATCCGCGAAGTCTCCATAAAGGCCAACGGAGGGGAAGCGATCGCCGGAGAAGTTTCGGTCGGGATCGACGACTGGGCGGCTTCGGCCTCGGAACAGACCATCACCGTGACGCTCCCCGAACCACTCGATTGCTCGCAGGAGGCACAAATTATTCCGGTAATGATTGCCCCCGTCACGCTGACCAAAGGCTTTACGGCAACACTCACCGACACCGACGGAAATTCGTTCACGGTAAAGACGACGAAACCCGTCGAGTTGGAATCCGGTGACAAATACGACACGGACGATGCCCAAATGGCCACAGCGACCGAGCTGATTTTCTGCGGCGACAACATGATCTACATGATCGATGCCGGGTTGGCCGATGCCTCGGGATACAAGGATGCCGTAACCTGGAGCTGGGATGCCACCACGGCGTCGTCGACTCTGGGGTTGGCGGCCGCGCGTTGCAGCCATCTCGACGATTGCAAGCCGGTAAACAACGGCAAGCAAATTCTGGCCACGAGTTCCTATAACTGGTGTGTATTGCTCGACATCGAGACCCAGGATATTCTGTTCCACACTACAGGGGTTCCCAATGCACACTCGGCTGAAATATTACCCGGAAATCGGATCGTCGTGGCTTGCTCCGGAGGTGAAAGCTCGACTCACAATTCGCTCCATCTCTACGACATCGCAGCCCCCAACCGGATTGTCGACCAGGTCCCGCTGACCTCGGCACACGGCGTCGTCTGGAACGAGGCAACCCAACGCCTCTATGCCATCGGGGGCCAAAGCCTCCAGATATACCGGCTCAAGGACTGGGAAACAACGGCTCCGTCGCTCGAGCTGGAAAAGACCATACAGACGCCCCAAAACGGCCTGCACGACATGACGCTGGTCAATGCGAACACACTCTGCATCGGAGGGAAGCGTGCTTATCTGTACGACATCGGAGCCAACCGATTCACGGAAATGACGCTTTTCGCATCCTCCACGTCCATCAAGTCCATCAACTACAACGACGAGACGGGAGAGTTGTGGTATACCGATGCCACCCATCCCGAGGGTTCGCAAAGCTGGTCAACGCAAACCATCCGGTATGCCACGGACATGAACGCCTCTTCCGAAACAAGAACGATCAAAGTCCCGGATCTGGACATGTACAAGGTTCGGGTAATGAACTGGTGATCCCGGCCGATTCCTGCAGGAGCGCGCATGCATGCACGCACGGCACGCACGTGCGCTCCTGGATCACGGTCAGTTCATGTTGTATTTTCAACGACCCGGCATGAAAAGGATACTTCTACTCGCATGTCTGTTCTGTGCGGAGTTGACATGCGGACAAACATTGTACGAGATTTGGAAAAATCCACCCCCGGAAAGTCGCCCGTGGAACTTCTGGTACTGGCTCTACGGAGCCATGTCCAAAGAGGGAATCACGGCCGACCTGGAGGCCATGAAGGAAAACGGGATCGGTGGAGCCTACCTGTTCACGATCAAAGGCGCCCCGGAAAACCCCTACATCAATCCTTCATACACACAGTTGACCCCCGAATGGTGGCAAATGGTAAAATTCGCGATCGAAGAGGCCGACCGGATCGGGATCGAAATCGGATTCCACGCATGCGACGGCTGGGCCTTGTCCGGCGGACCCTGGATCACCCCGGAACACTCCATGCAGGTCATAACATGGAGCAACACGCCGGTCGACGGCGGCAGGCGCATCCAAACGGTCCTTTCCGAACCGCCCTCGAAAGAGCATTACTACCGGGATATCGCCGTCTTCGCCTACCCGATACGTCCGGGAGAGGGAGTTACGACCGACACCGTCATACCTCGCGTATGCACGAGTTCGGGGGCCGACGCATCGTTCCTTGCGAAACCTCACAACAAACAGAATTTTCACAGCAAGGAGCCCTGCTGGATCGAATACGCATTCGACGAACCCTTCCTTTGCCGAAACATCCTGATCCACACCCCCAAGCTGAATTATCAGGCGAATCGGATGAAACTCCAGGTCAGCGACGACGGAGTGAATTATCGTACGGTCACCGCCATGGAACCACCTCGTCAAAGCTGGTATCGTCGTGTTCCGGGGACAACGCATGCCATTCCTCCTACTCGCGCCCGCTATTTCCGGTTCTGCTACGATCCCGCAGGTTCGGAACCGGGCATCGAAGACATGGACCCGGCAAAATGGACTCCCGAGTTGAATCTATGCGGGATCCGGCTCTCTTCCGACCCGAAGATTCACCAGTTCGAGGGCAAAAATGGCGAAGTATGGCGTCATGCTCCCCGCACAACCCATGCACAATTGACCGATGCGGAGTGCATTTGTCCCGATTCCGTGCTCGACATTTCCCGATTCGTCGACGAAAAGGGCCGGATCGATTGGAAAGCCCCGGACGGAAGATGGATGATTCTGCGAATGGGGCACACGTCCAACGGCAAAAAAAACGGCCCCGCCGGGGCCGCGTCCGGATTGGAATGCGACAAGTTCAATCCCGAAGCGGTCAAACTGCAGTTCGACTCGTGGTTCGGCCGGGCAAAACAAATCGTTGGACCCGAAGTGTTTTCCCGTACCGTCAAGATTTTCCATGTGGACAGTTGGGAATGCGGCAACCAAAACTGGTCTCCCGTTTTCCGGGAGGAATTCCGCCAGCGTCGTGGATACGACATCGTACCCTGGCTCCCGGTAACTGCCGGAATACCAATCGGGAGTGTCGATGACTCCGAACGGGTACTGTATGACGTTCGGATGACCATTGCCGAGCTCATTTCCGAACACTTTTTCGGCACGATGCAACAGTGCGCGCATAATAACGGATGCCGATTCAGCGCCGAATGCGTGGCCCCGGTGACGATGTCGGACGGAATGCTCCATTACCGGAATACGGACATCCCGATGGGGGAATTCTGGTTTCGATCCCCGACTCACGACAAACCCAACGACATTCTGGACGCCGTTTCGGGAGCTCATCTCTATGGCAAACGAATCGTCGCGGCCGAAGCCTTCACCGAGGTGGACATTACATGGGACGAACATCCGGGGATGCTCAAGCCTTTGCAGGACTTCGAATATGCCAATGGCATCAACCGCCTTGTATTCCATGTAAACGTGCACAATCCGTGGATGAACCGCACCCCGGGCATGACTCTCGACCAATATGGGCTCTATTTTCAACGAGACCAGACCTGGTGGCGTCCGGGAAAGGCATGGATGGACTACACCGTCCGTTGCCAGGCCCTTCTGCAACAAGGGCTCCCGGTAGTCGATCTGGCGGTATTCACGGGTGACGACTTCCCCCGCCGGGCACTGCTTCCCGAACGTATGGTTGCATGGTTCCCGGGACTCTTCGGGCCCGAAATTGTGGAAAAGGAGCGGAAACGGCTCCTGAATGAAGGGACCCCCATGACCGAACAACAGAGCGGGCGCACCTATACGTCCAACATGACTACACCGCAAGACTGGGTCAATCCGATGCACGGATATACGTACGACAGCTTCAACGCGGATGCGCTGCTCCGACTGGCAAAGGTCGTCGACAAACGGATCGTATTGCCCGACGGGATGAGCTATGGAGCGCTCGTGGTACCGTCGCGGCATGCGATGCAGCTCAATGCCGACCGAATATCGAAAGCCTGTGCGGACAAAATCGACGAAATGGCCCGATCGGGAGTCCCTGTTTTGATGGCCGAACCTGCCGACAAGACCTTCTCGATAGCCGACAGGTCGGAACCGATAGTCTGGTCACAAGCGGATCGATTCATTCGGCTGCCCTATGAAGGGGAAACGCTCGAGGGAATAGGTATCGAACGAGATTTCGCCGCCTTCGAACAGACGGGCTGCTACGCGGAAAAAGTCGCTTACCGACACCGGCGGACGGACCACGCAGACATCTATTTCATTGCCAACCAAACCGGCCGGACTCGTGAACTGACCGTCTCGATGCGGGTACAGGGCCGCTGCCCTCAGTTATGGTATCCCGTATCGGGCGAAATACGCCGGAGCGTTGAATGGTCTGAAAAGGACGGGCGGACGGAGATGCCATTACGGCTGGCACCTTACGAATCGCTGTTCGCAGTCTTGCAGGATGTCGAGCTCTGCGAACCGGAACCGGGGGCCAATTGGGACGAGACATCGCCGCGGCACGAGATAACTTCACCGTGGAGCGTTTCGTTTGGAACCGCAGCCGAACCGCATACCGCGATTTTCCGGCAGTTGTCGGATTGGAGCATGCAGGATGACCCCCGGATAAAATATTTCTCGGGAACGGCCGTATACCGGAACAAATTCATCATGCCAGAGCCTCCAGTCGCGGAAGAACGTTATTTTCTGGAAATCGAAGAGGTTTATAACCTGGCGGAAATCTCGGTCAACGGGAAACCTTGCGGAGTAATATGGACACCGCCATACCGGGCTGATATTACCGAGGCCGTCAGAGAGGGTGACAACGAGATCGAAATATCCGTCACCAATACCTGGGCCAACCGCATCCGGGGAAACACCGAACAACCGGGTATGGACCCGAACTTCTGGACAATCGTCCCATACAGTCTCGACCATGCCCCGATGCAGAAAAGCGGACTGGTCGGCAAAGTCGTCATCTCCACCTCTCGAAACCTGCCGTCTCAACCGGTCCTTGGATGCCGCCCGAAGCAGGAACCGAAGATAAACCGGTCTCCCGGACCCGGCACTGGACATCGTAAAGGTCGACTGTTTTTTTTGTGTCATATATAGTAAAACGGGAACTCTATGAATCCGGACAAACAGACCTGGAACCTTCTGATCCGAGTTCTCAAAGGTACGCTTGACGACGCTGAAAAAATCAAATAATTTCTAAACCAAGCATCATGAAACATTCTTATTTTTTATTTCTGTCCGTTATTTTTCTCGGAGCATGTACATCTCCGGCACCCGTTTCAGACAACCATGCAGCAGCGGTAATCTCCGAGTTGCAATCTCCAGAATCGGAGAAGGTTCTGGTAGTCAGTCACCGCGGAGACTGGCGCAACTATCCGGAGAACTCGTTACCGGCAATCGAGTCCGTGATCCGTATGGGAGTTGACATCGTAGAGCTCGACCTGGCCCTGACGTCCGACAGCGTGTTGGTCGTGTGCCACGACCGGACGCTGAACCGGACAACCACCGGACGGGGTCTTGTCAGCGAGGTAACGCTCGATTCCGTCAAGCGCTGTTTTCTGCGGTCGGGGCACGGCGTAGCGACAACACACCGGATGCCGACACTGCGCGAAGCGCTCGAACTCTGTAAGGACCGCATCGTCGTGAATATCGACAAGGGATATCAATACTACGATCTGGTACAACGACTCTCTGAAGAACTGGGCGTCACGGAACAGCTCCTCATCAAGGGGAAAAGTCCCGTCGGAGATGTGGCCGCGAAGTTTGCACGCTACGAACACAACATGATGTACATGCCGATCATCGACATTCTCAAGCCTCAGGGTGAAGCGCTCTTCAAAGAGTACCAGACCGAAGGGGTCGTGCCCCTGGCCTACGAGGTCTGCTGGTCGGAGTACACCCCGCAGGTCGGGCAATGCATGCAAACGATCCTGCAGAGCGGTTCGAAGCTGTGGGTGAACTCCCTGTGGCCGTCGCTCTGCGGAGGACTCTGCGACGATGCAGCCTTCGAGGGCGACCCGCAGGCAATCTACGGCAAACTCGTGGAGATGGGTGCCACGCTGATCCAGACCGACCGACCGGAGTTGTTGCTGCGCTATCTCCGCTCACGGGGCCTGCACGATTAAAGAGCCAGTCTCATGAATCGGATCAGGGAATTTTACAGAATCTCGCCTCCGGTCCCCGAACGGGAGATGGATGACGCGACCCGCACGAAATATTACCGACGTCTCCGGCTGCAGGCATTCGCCTCGGCAACGCTCGGATACAGCCTCTATTACGTGTGCCGCACGAGCCTCAACGTCATGAAGAAACCCATTCTCGACAGCGGGGCCCTCGACGCTTCGCAGTTGGGAATCATCGGTTCGGCCCTGCTGTTCGCCTATGCCGTCGGGAAGTTTGTCAACGGATTCATCGCCGACTACTGCAACATCAAACGGTTCATGGCTACGGGGCTGATCGTCTCGGCCCTGGCAAATGCCCTGATGGGAATGTTGGGAATGGCCCATACGATCGTACCCACGGCGGTGATCTTCGTCTCCTTTGCCGTGATGTGGGGACTGAACGGGTGGGCGCAATCCATGGGAGCCCCTCCGGCCATCATCTCACTCTCGCGCTGGTTCCCGCTCAAGGAGCGCGGAACCTATTACGGGTTCTTTTCCGCAAGCCATAACCTCGGAGAGTTCTTTTCGTTCCTTTTCGTCGGGTCGATCGTGACGTTCGCCGGGTGGCAAGCAGGTTTTTTCGGCTCCGCAACGGCCGGAGCCCTCGGCGTGGCCATCATTGGGCTCTGGCTGCATGACACCCCGGAATCGAAAGGGTTGCCGAGTGTCGAGACCCTGGCCCATGAATCCCCGAGTGACTCCGCCAGCAAATCGGTGAAGGAGATTCAGCGGGAGGTGCTGCGCATGCCTGCCGTGTGGGTGCTCGCCGCCGCAAGCGCCTTTATGTATATCTCGCGTTATGCGATTAACGGCTGGGGCGTGCTCTTCCTGCAAGAGGCCAAAGGGTTCTCTGACGTGGAAGCCATCTCGATCGTCTCGATCAATGCCCTGCTCGGGATCTTCGGCACCGTACTTTCGGGGTGGTTTTCCGACAAACTCTTCAAAGGAGACCGGAAAATCCCCGCCCTGCTGTTCGGCATTCTCAACTCCGTTGCGCTGGGAATCTTCCTGTACGGCGGTGACGCCCTGTGGGTCAATGTCCTGGCCATGATTCTATTCGGCATCGCCATCGGCGTGCTGATCTGTTTCCTCGGAGGCCTGATGGCCGTGGACATCGTCCCGCGAAAAGCCACCGGGGCAGCATTGGGGGTGGTCGGAATCGCAAGCTACATCGCCGCTGGCATTCAGGACGTCGCCTCGGGATGGCTCATCGATGCTCACATCTCACTCGCAACCGACGGTTCTCCCCTATATGACTTCCGGCCCGTCTCTGTTTTCTGGATCGCTGCATCAATTATCTCTTTTTTATTACCTTTGTTGAACCGAAAGACCCGAAAAACAAACTAAAGATGAAGAGAAATCCGCTCGCCATCCTTGCGTTGGCCCTCTGCAGCCTGATGCCGGCAAATGCCGCCGAAAACACGGTGAAATACACCGACGCCACCCGTCTGACCATCGTCAACAAAGCCCGGCCGGATGGCCCCGACCTCCAACGTATCGATGTCGCACGTTATCCCGACCTGACCCCGATCGTCGCACGATACTACCGGCAACCGACAGGTCTGGCCATCGTGTTCCGGACCGACAGCCGCAACCTGTATGCCCGCTGGACCACCACCGGCCAGACACCCAAAGTCAATTCGCCGCTTGTCAGCCAGCGCGGACTGGACCTCTATATCCGACAAAACGGGGAATGGGTCTATGCCGGTTCGGGAAATCCGAAAATCCGGGGTTCGGAACACGAAGCGCCGCTCGTCGAACACATGGACGGCACGATGCACGAATGCCTGCTCTACCTGCCGTTGTTCGATGAAATCTCCCGGCTGGAAATCGGCGTGGATGAGAATGCCCGATTGGAGGCAGCACCGAATCCTTTCCGGCACAAAGTGGTCGTCATCGGGTCGAGCATCACGCACGGAACCGCCGCCAGCCGACCTGGGATGGCCTATCCCGCCCGCTTGAACCGCACCCTGGGATTCGAATTCCCGAACCTCGGAGCCAGCGGGCAGTGCAAACTCGATGCCTTCTATGCCCATATCGCGGCAGAAACCGAGGCGGACGCATTCCTGTTCGACGTTTTCTCGAATCCCTCGGCCCAACAGATTGAGGAGCGGCTGGAGCCCTTCGTCGAACGGATCCGGCAGGCTCATCCCGACACGCCGCTGATCTTCCTGCAAACCGAAGTGCGCGAAAGCGGGAACTTCGATCTCGAGAAACGCGCCTACGAAGAGGCAAAACGGCAGGCGGCCGCCGAAAGGCTGGAGCGGCTTATGAAAAAGGACAAACACATCCACTTCATCGACCCGGGCATGCCGTTGGGCAACGACCATGAGGCAACGGTCGACGGAGTTCACCCGACCGACCTGGGATTCGACCGCATGCTGAACGAAATACAACCGAAAATCGCCCGGATTCTGAAAAAATACGGCATACAATAGCCGTCGCAGACAAACGAGGGGCCCGCATCCAGAATGCGGGCCTCTCTCTTTTCACATTATCCGGCATGGAACAAGCTGTCCGACAGCAAATACAGCGTTTCCCTTTGTGAATGTATTCCAGTCCCTATCTTCGCCGGTGTCTCCCCTTTCCAAGCGATCGGCGCAGGTACCGCAGGGCTTTATTCATTTGGGCTTCGACGGTATGGATGGAGATTTGCATCCGGATGGCGATTTCAGCATTGGTGAGTTCCTCGTAACGACTTTTAAGAAATACCTCCCGGCAGCGGTCCGGAAGTTGGGATACGGCTTCCGCAACCAATCTCGCCAACTCTTCAGTCTCGATCTGCATCTCACCCGTCCCGGCGAAAATATCCCCCAGTTCTTCGAAAGGAACGTACGAAAAACGATTGTCCCGCATGTGATTGAATGATCGGTTACGTACGGATCGAAACAGGTATGCCCTGACCGAAGTTGTAATATGCAACTCTGCGGCATGTTGCCAGACATGGGTATAAATATCAAGTACAACCTCTTCTGCCGAAGTGCGGTCCCGAAGCCAGAACTCCGCGAAGCGGCACAAGGGCACGTAGTAGCGATCGAACAACTCATCGAAGGCTGCATTTTTATCATCCTCCCAGGCAATACGTCGCCATAACTGCAGGTCGTATTTATTATCCGTCCGTGTCATTCAATGGTCATAATGGAAACTATTCGTCCTACATGGCTATAAACAGGCCGTGTCCGTGATTCCGGCAATGGGCGATTGCGTTGTAAACGAGGCTACCTCAGGGTAACCGCCTGCGGAATAAATCCCGCAGGCGGAATGGGTTAGTCAAGATCCAACTCTTCGAGGTTCCCCCATACGTCAAATTCGGCGAATGTTCCGCCCCGGTAACCACCGGGTTTGTTTTTGTTCCATGAATCGTGAAGTATGAAGCGAATATATCTTGCCCGTTGAATTTCACTCAAATAGACTGAATTGTATAACTGGCTCGGCAGGTTCTGGAATCGCTCGCTGAACGTATATTCCGATTCATCCATACCATCGCCTGTTATGGACTTGGCCGTTTGAATAGTAAAATCACAGGGCGGGTTGGTCAAGGTTCCTTTCTTGATGCGGGCGGTGATGCGTACACCCCGGACCGTAACCTCCTTGCCCATGTCGAATACGATATATAGCGGCACGTAGATTCCAGCTTTAAAGTCATAGGTCCAATAGCTCACCGGATCGCCATCGAGAAGGTCCTTGGCCCATCCCGTCTTGGGGGACCCTTCGCCCGGGCCGTATTCATTCATCACATGAACAACTTCCCAGCCCGTCCGATCGAGCAGTTCGGCTGGCGGCAACTCGCGTTTGTTAAAGAGGATGTAGTAGATACTGCCCTCGTCTGAAATCTGCGCTTTAGAGTCGCCCTTGATTTCATCGATGGTGATGGGCAAAAGATATTGATCCCCGTCGGGCATCATTTCGCTGCTTAGCGTCACCTGTGCCGTCGACGATACTTCGTTGTAACGGGGCAGGATGACCTCGTTCTTCGAAAACTCATAAGCTTCGGCGGGAACCAGTTCATACGATGTCCCGTGTGCCTTGTTGTATGCATCGACCAACGTGCGATCGACCTTGAAAGAGATCGTCAGGTTCTCGGCGCTGACGGAGCGGGCAACGGCCCGGATATCGACAGTCTGTGTCTTGGGCTCGAGCAGCGAGACCTTCAAGGGCTCGTCCCCGGAATTCTGTATTGCCAGGACAGCCGGCTCGGTCAATCCCGACCCCGAGTCGTCATCCTTACAGCCACCCGTGGCGGTCAGCAACGCAGCAACGGCCAAAAGGCGGATGAAAGCGTATCGTTTCATAGATAGTATGCGTTATTTGTGGTGTATGAAGTTTATTGTTTGGGCGGAAGTTTGATGTCAAGCATCACCGGCAGGTGGTCCGAAGCCTTTGTAACATCGCCCGATTTGAACCAGCGCAGAATCTGCGACCCCACGACTTCACATTCCGGAGTTCCCTTGAGCTGCATGATGTAGTCGATGCATTTCGATGGATTGTCCGACGGGAAGGTGCCAAATCCCGTGATGGTCAGAATCTCCCAATCCTTCTGGAGCAACTGCCCGCTTTCCGAATTCGGCGTAGCATTCATGTCGCCCCCCAGGAAGACGGGTTTTCCCGAGTCTCCGTATTGCTCCTTCATGGTTTGGGTAATCAACTCGATTTGCTTCAATTGCGCCTCGGCCGAAACATGGTCGAGGTGTGACGTACAGATTACATAATCCTCCATCTCCATAACAACCAGGACTCGGGGTTCGGCCCCTACATCCTTGGGCAAAGCTACCGAAAATTTCCGGATCGCCTTCTCGCGGGTGGTAACGCCTTCGCCATATTCCCCGCCGTCATAAGGCATGGCCGCTCCGTATTCGAAATCCCAGTTGCCCATCAGGGAAGCAAAATGCTTCAACTGGTAGACATGACCCGTACGGTTCGTATTGTTGTCGAGCTCGTTCATGCAGATGGCATCGGCCTCGATCTCTTTCATCATGTCGGCAATAAGCTGGTAATCGTCCTTGACATATTTGTTGAAGACACCGACATTATAAGTGACCAGACGCGTTACGCCTTCCCCTTTGGAATTGTCGACCGAGACGTGGGGCGGAATATCGAAGTCGTAGAACGGCTCTTTTTCCATACATGCTGTAGCATTGAACACCAGTCCGAGGAGCGACAGGGTCATCAGATATTTTCTCATAAGTATTTGGTATTAAGTTTTCCGTAATTAAAAATTCAATCCGTCGTTCCACCCGGGATTTTGGGTCAGGGCCCCGCCTGTCAGCGAACGGTCATCCGTAGGAATCGGGTAGAAATAATCCCGGTCTTCGTCCCAAATCCCACGATTGTCTTTGTGTGGCGAAATGTAACCGTGATCGCCGTCAGAGAAAAGAATATCCTGATCGATCACCAACGTCAGTTTTGCCGTAGTCGAGGGAGTCTCTCCTTTCGTCGCGAAATAGACGTCGGGAGTTCCGTCGCCGTCGATGTCGTATTCGCCTTTGGCCGGGATGTAAAGGCCCAGCAACGGCTGTTCGAAGGTCTTGCCCTCTTTCCAGCGCATGATGTCATAATATCGGAAACCCTCCATTGCCAACTCGATGGTGCGCTCGCGGCGAATTTCGAGGATCACACCCTTATATTCACCCGAGACGTTCGGATAGCCGGTCTCTGCGTCCGACATGTAGGGGTCGGGATTGGCATTGGCTTCGTCAAGGTCCAGGTTCGGCATTCCGACACGGTCGCGCAACTTCTTAATCGACATGTCGATGTCGGACTGCGTCAGGGTTCCCAACTCGGCCTTGGCCTCGGCGTAGTTGAGGTAAACCTCTGCCGAACGGAAGATCGGAAGGTCGTTGAATGACTTGTCATAACCATCCTGTGCAGTTCCCGTAACGAACTTGACGAGATGATAACCGGTGATCGAACTTGCCAAATCCGGGGCCAGTTTCGTCGTGCCTCCAATACGCATATAACCCGGCGTACGGATGGTTTGGGACAGACGCGGATCACGGTTCATACACTGTTGTTTGAATTCCATCTTTTTCCAGCCCTCTTTGTCGGTAAACCGCGTGCCGTCGGCCATCAGGTAGCTGTCGACGATCTTGCGCGTCATGCCCGGCTTACCGTAGGAGGCACTGATGGTATAAAAGTTCATGTTGTGGAAAACCCCCAACGACGCGTTGTAATCGCGGGCCAGAATAATCTCCGAACTTTGGGCGTTTTCCGAGGCAAACAGGTCCCGATAGCTGGTTGCCGTGCCGGTTGCCGTGTAGAGCGTATAACCGCTGTTGGTGATGAACTCCTCGGCGGCGCTGGCGGCCTGTTCGAGGTACCATTTCCAGTCGTGCTCGTAACCGTCGATGTTATGGTACTTGCGGAAGGTACCCTCGAAGAGACAAAAACGAGACTTGAGAGCCAGCGCGGTCCATTTGGTCACGCGGTAGACATCCCGTTGGCTCGGCAGATAGCGAATGGCAAAATCGATATCTTCGATCATGTGCTGCATGACGTATTCACGGGAATCCCGAGGCCGTTTGAGTTCGGGGTCGGCTGATCCGAGAGGTTTGTCATACCAGGGTACATCCCCGAAACGCTTCACCTTTTCAAAGTAAAAATAGGCTCGGAAAAACCGGGCTAATGCATCGTAACGGTTGCGAACATCGGTATCCTTGCAATTGCCCGAATACTCAAGCAAGGTATTGAATTTGCGCAGGTCGGTCCACGTCCAGCCGCCGCCTGATGCCGGGATGGTACGGCCATCCCGCATTTCAGCCGCAAGTTCGTTCTTCACGATGTTGTCGTAGCCCTCGCTGTAGAGGCCTGTCCCGGGGAAAATCGTATAAAAGGTGTTACTGAAAGCTTCCAGCTCGTTCTCATTCGAGAAAAAGGTTTCGGGCGACATCTGTGCCAGCGGATATTTGTCAAGCCAGTCTTCACACGATGAGAAGATCAAGGGACAGCTTGCGATCAGTATCGATAGAATTTTTTTCATAACTATCATGTTTAATCAGTTAGAAAGTAACGTCCACACCGAACATATAGGTCCGTTGCCAGGGATAGATGCGTAAATTGCTGTTTGTGGCGGCCATCTCCGGGTCGATGTAATCGGAATGAATGCCCGACCACGTAAAGAGATTCTCACCCGTAAAATAGATGCGCAGACTCTCGATCAACACTTTGCGCGTCCATTGTTTGGGCAGCGTATAACCTACGGTGAGATTTTTCAGACGGCAGTAACCGATGTTCTGAAGATAACGGTCATTGACGGCTGTCAGCTCCCGGTTGGTCCCTGAAAGAGCCGTATAACCGCGCGGGCGCGGGAAATAGGCATCGGGGTTATCCTCCGACCAGACTTCCTGTAAAAAGTTCCTCGGGATATACGTTGCATAGGGACGTGCATAGGGGCCCCAGAATGCCAACGCATTGGCGGCCGGATACCAGTCCCGGCGGCCGATTCCCTGGAAGAAAATGGAGAAGTCCATACCTGCCCATTGGAAGGAGAATGTGGCCCCGTAGTGGTAACGGGGTTGATTGTTACCGATGATTTCACGATCGCCGGGATCGTCGACCGTATTCTTGCCGAGAGTGATTTCATTGTCCCCGTCCAAGTCGCGGAACTTCAGGTCCCCGGCACGAAGCCCCTTCTCGGCACCGGCCGAGGCATTGATGATCTCATTCACGGCCTTCTGGTCTACGGGATAGTTGCGGGCTTCTTCGTCCGAAGCAAACAGCCCGTCGATCCGGTAACCCCAGATCTCGCCCCAACGCATGCCTTCGTAATAGGTCTTGGCGAAAGTGCGTTCGGGATTGTCGAACTTCGTGATATCGGTGACGTAATCGTTGAAAGTCAGCGTCACGCTGTATGAGAAGGGCCGGCGCAGCAACTGGAATTCGTCCCGCCAGTTGAGCGCAAGTTCATAACCCTTGGTACGCAGGTCGGCACTGTTCATTTTGGGAGAACTTGCACCATAGGTGGCCGGCAGGGCAATGCCTGCGGTCAGCATGTCCTTCGTATCGCGGATGTAGAAATCGGCGGAGAACGCCAGGCGATTCTTCAGGAAACTCATGTCCAGACCGAGGTTCTTGTGGATGGTCCGCTCCCACGAAAGGTCCGATGCAACCGGGGCCGAGATAGTTGCCGTGGTGGGTTTGTCACTGCCGAACAGGTAGCTCTGGTTCCCGATCGAAATCTTTCGGATGTAGTCGTAATATCCGACATTCTGGTTGCCTAACTGCCCATAGGAGAAACGGAGCTTGAGGTTGTTGAACTGATCGCGGATGTTGTCGAAGAATGCCTCCTCCGAGATGCGCCAGCCGAGTGAGAACGAAGGGAAGAAACCCCACCGCTGTCCACGCTTGAAGCGTGAGGTCCCATCGTAACGGCCGCTCGCTTCAACCAGGTATTTGCCCTTGTAGTCGTAGTTCAGACGGCCGAAGAATCCCATCAGGGCGTATTCGTTCTGCCCTCCGCCGACTTCCATGCGCTCGTCGCCGTCGGGGCCCTGACCCACGAGGTTCAAGTCGTTAAGCGTTTCGGAAAGCAGGTTGTAACCCGTTGCGGCCACGTCTTTGAGGAATTTGGTCTCCCAGTTAAACCCGACCATTGCCTTGAAGTTGTGATCCTGGGCAAACGTACGCTCGAACGTACCGTAGAGATTGGCCTGGTAGTAGTTGTGGGTCTCGCTCTTTTCATAGAGCTTGTCCTCCATTTTCTTCGTTGTGAGCGTGTTCACTTCACCCGGATACTGTGAGTATTCGGTATTGACCTGACGGTTGGTGTAACGGGTAGTATTGAACATGTAGGTGAAATTACCTTTGATCTCCAAACCTTGGATAGGAGTCCAGGTCAGTTCTGTGGTAGTCGACATGTTATCCGTGTGGTCGTCGTTGGTATGGCCATCCTTATTGAGTATGGTGGGCAACCCGTCCATAATCTGATAGTTCGAGAACGACGTATTGTAGACGCTTGTGCCGTCGGGGTTGACGGGAACAAACGACGCCAGGGCATGTACGGTACTCCACGAAAAGGCCGTGTTTACATCGCTCGGGCCGGGATAGAAGTACTTGTAATTGTAGTAGCTGGTATTGTTGCTGATCTTAAGCCACTTGTTGATATCAAACGTGATTTTGGACCGGAAATTGAACTTTTGCAGTTTGTCGGGGTGCTGCCGGAAAAGGCCCTCTTCACTGTAATAACTGCCCGACAGCAGATAGTTTACACGGTCGTTGCCGCCCGAAAGCGAGATGCTGTGGCTCGTGGTCGGATGCTCGTCCCTGAACAGGTAGTGATACCAGTCGGTATTGCCGTAATAGACGTAGGTATCCCGTCCGTCACGCTGGTCGATTTTCACCCACGGACGATCCGGATGCTCCGTACGGTCGTTGCGGCGCGCCCAGAGTTCCATCATATCCTGCTCGGTGTAACGCGTATAGTTGTTTCCAGCGTAGGAGCGCCAGAAAAGGTCGTTGATATAAACCGAATAATAACCGCGGGTCTCATAGTCGGTCGAGGTAGTTGGCTCGTTCCAGCCCCAACGACCGCTGTACGTCACGCGGGTTTTGCCCGAGTTGTCCCCGCTCTTGGTCGTAACGAGCACCACGCCGAACGCAGCGCGCGCTCCGTAGATGGCTGCCGCGGAGGCATCCTTGATTACAGAGATCGAGGCCACGTCGTTCGGGTTAATCTTCATCAGGTCGCCTTCGGCGCCATCGACCAATACCAGAGGCGAACCGCCGTTGATCGAGGTGATACCGCGGATGTTGAGAGAGGCCGGATTACCCGGGCGGCCCGACGAAGTCGATACCGTAAGTCCCGGAACAGAACCTTGGAGCATGTGGGCTACCGAAGGGGCCGAGCGATTTTGCAGCTGCGTCTCATCCACCGTGGCAATGGCTCCGGTAAGGTTCACTTTCTTCTGCGTTCCGTAGCCTATGACCACGACATCCTCCATGTTTACGGCGTCTTCCGTAAGAAATACCTTCACATGGTTTTGCGTGGCAGGCACGGCGACCTTCTTACCGACGTAACCCAGATAGGAGAAATCAAGCGTAACATCGGAATCGGGGACTTCGAGCGAGAAGCTGCCGTTGTCTACGGTAATCGTACCACGGGTGTTTCCCCCCCCCACCAGTGTAACTGCAACGCCTGTTAACGGAGTTTCGGACGAGTCATAGACCATACCTGTGACCGTACGTGATTCCGTCGAAGTTTTATGCGCCGGGATCAGGACGATCTGACGCTCGGTAATGGTGAAATTGAGATCGGTTGTGGCAAGCATCTCGCTGAGAGCCTTCGAAATCGGCATTCGACGGGCCTTGAGACTCACACGTTGAGTAAGATCCGTTTGTTGGGCATCGTAGAAGAACGTGAATTTGCTATTCTTCTCGATCCGGGATATGGCCTCCGAGAGAGGAATGTCCGTAAATTCCATGTCGAGCGTCGGTTCCTGCTCCTGGCCATATACGACCATTTTGCTGACTGTAACCAGCAGCAAAACGATGGTGATTAGTCTAAAATGAGTCATAATGGAAGTTTTAAGTTTGTGGTAAGGTTGCAGCGCATTGGTTGGATGCCGTTGCGGATGGTTGGGGTGAGTGAGTTACTTCATAGGCGTCTGGGTTTATATTATCATTTGAGTTCGGAAATCGAGACGGAATTGTCTTTGTCGAAGGTATATACGATGGGATTTATACGGCTCATGATACGCAGGATCTCTTCGAGCGGTTCGTTGGTGATCGTGAAGGTGTAGGCATAGTTATGCTCGAGGGACTGGTCAATTTGTATCTGGGTATCATACCAACGTGCCATATAACGACACACCTCTCCCAGCGACTGCTTCTCGAACGAGAGTTTCCCTGCGGCCCAACAGGACTCCATGGCCACATTGCCGCATTCGATGCTGATTTCGCGGGTTTGCGTGTCGTATCGGGCGATCTCTCCGGGCTGGAGCTGCCTGTGAGTGCCGTCGCCGGTGTCGAGTGAAATCGAGCCCTCGATCAGCGAAACCGTGATATTATTGTCGGATGAGGCGCGGACGTTGAATTTCGTGCCATGGACGCAGACCTTCAAATCTCCGACTTCGACGGTGAAGGGATGTTTGGGGTCTTTGGCGATGTCGAAAAATCCTTCGCCGCAAAGTTTTACGCGGCGGTCCCCACCGTTGAAATTCGTATCGTAGGTAAGGGTCGAACCGGTATGAAGCCAAACCGTCGAACCGTCGGCCAGTCGGGCATACGACTTTCCTTCGAAGGCACAGAGTTGCTGCTCAACCGGACTTGCCACAGGACGAAGCGGATTGAAATGTATAATGACAAGAACCACGGCAGCAACCGCAGCCATAATCACGGCCGCCCGCATCAGAAATGTCCGGCGACGAGGAACCCGCGCCGCCGGGTGGTTGGGTTCCAGCGAACGGATTCGTTGTTGCAACTGACTCCACAATCTGTCGTGGTCGGGCTCATAACTTGCAGCACGCTGTTGTATTTCATACCAGACGTGAGTCAAGTTATTATAGAAACGGCGGTTTTCGGCCTTTTTAAGCCATGTTTCGAATTTGAGCTTCCCGGCGTCGTCAAGCGAGCTCTTGAGTGCACGAATCAGAAGGTCCCAAGTCTGTTTGTCTGGATTCATAGCGTCTCTTTTTCTATTAAGACACAAAAAAGACAGCGGACCTTTACGTCGAGTAACTTTTTTTATAATGAACAAGCATGGAATATACGCAGGATCTGTCTGATCTATCGGGCCTGCGGATAAGAAACCTCCTGTCTGTCAGACAAAAATCAAGGAGGGGGATAAGGGCCCTTCCCCCTTCTGCTTTGGAGCGGAAAACGGGATTCGAACCCGCGCTGTGCGCGAGTGTTCCCCGCTATCCTTTATTGACACCCCCGCCCCTGGAAGGGGAGGTTGAGGCTCGCGGTTGAGAATCCCTTGCCCTCCCCTTACAAAAAGCAAAAGGGAAGGTTCTTTGAAAACCTCCCCCCCCTTCTGCTTTGGAGCGGAAAACGGGATTCGAACCCGCGACCCTCAGCTTGGGAAGCTGATGCTCTACCGACTGAGCTATTTCCGCATTCGAAGCACAAAGTTACTCCGATTTTTCGATTATCCAAAAACTCGGCACCCGAAATTCACCTCAACCGAGCATTTTTTTCAACGACGCAAGGTTTTTCGGGTTCCGCAACACCTTTCCCTCCGGCGTATACAGGTAGTCCAGGCGCTCACGGAAGTGCTCCTCCACCTTGCTGCGGACAATCTTCATCGTACTGTTGACCAGGCCGTTCTGTTCGGTGAACGCCTCGTCGACAATCGCAAGGCCCGCCGGCAGCCACCGCTCCGGGAACTCCCCGGCATAGGCGCCGCCCGCCCGGTAGCGGTCGATCTCCCCTCCTATCAGCTCCGCAGCCGCAGCCGCACGCTCCCCGGCCGGGACTTTCCGTGCTTCCAGTTCGCGCCGCAACGCCTCGGCCGACGGTACGACAATCGCCCCCGTGAAGGGACTCTGGTTGTTGTAGACAATGATCTGCTCGATGTAGGGCGACTTGTCGACGATCGACTCCTCCATCCCCTCGGGGCTGTATTTCTCGCCGTCCGAGGCAATCAGCAGGCTCTTGAAACGCCCCAGCACGTAGAGGAACTCGTCCTCCGAAACGTACCCCATGTCGCCCGTGTGCAACCATCCGTCGCGCACGGTCTCGGCTGTTGCCTCGGGGTTTTTCCAGTAGCCCGCCATGACATTCTCGCCACGGATGACGATCTCGCCCTTGGTACCGCGCGGCAATTCGTTCCCCGCTTCGTCGACAATCTTCAGTTCGAGCGGGATCAGTATTTTGCCCGACGACCCGAAACGGTGCCAGTGCGCCTTGGGCGAGTTGGTCGAGATGACCGGCGTAGCCTCCGAGAGCCCGTACCCCTGGAACATCGGGATTCCGATGGCGAAGAAGAAGCGCTGCAACTCGGTGTCGAGCAGCGCCCCGCCCCCGACGAAAAATTTCATGCAGCCCCCGAACGCCTCGCGCACCTTGCGGAACAGCACGGCGTCGAACAGCGCCACGGCAGGCCGCAGCACACACCGCCAGCCATGGCCCGGGTCATAACCGTCCTGATTGTAGGCGTAGGCCGTACGGAGGGCCAGACGGAACAGGCGCTCGGCAAAGCGCCCTTTGGCCCGGATCGATGACTCGATCCCCTTGCGGAAGTTCTTGGCCAGCGCCGGGACCGACAGCAGGAAGTGCGGCTGCACCTCGCGGATATTCACCGGGATGTTGCGCAGCGTCTCGGCCGGCGTGGCACCCACCTGCACGGTGGCCACCGACGCCCCGCAGGCGATCATGATGTAGAAGCCCACGACGTGTGCGAAGCAATGGTCGAGCGGCAGGATGATGAGCGTGCGGTAGCTCGACGGGATGTCGACGCGCGAGAGCGACTGCTCGACGTTGGCCGTATAGTTGCGGTGCGTCAGCACCACCCCCTTCGGGTCGGAGGTCGTACCCGACGTATAGGTGATCGTGGCATAGTCGTCGTTCTGGATGGCACGCCCGATTTCGAGAAACTCCGCGCGGTGTTTCGACAGGTAGTCGCGGCCCAGGCGCTTCAAGGTCCCGAAGGCCGTCTCCCCCGGCTCCAGCGGAATGTGTCCGAAGACGATCACCCGCTCGATCTGCGGCAGCTCGGCACGGATACGGCGGATCTTCGGCAGTTGGTACTTTGAAACGAACAGCGTCGTCACCTCGGCGTGGCGCAGACGGAAGAGCAGGTCGTTCGACTCTTCGAGCTTCACCGACAGCGGCACACTGATCGCCCCGGCATAGAACAGGCCCAGCTCGGAGATGATCCACGCATTGCTTCCCTCGGCAAGGATCGCTACCTTGTCCTTCGGGCGCACGCCCAGCGACGCAAGCCCGGCACCCACCTCCAACGCCTGCTCACGCGTTTCGGCATAGGTCGTGGGCTCGAACTTGTGGTGCCGCTTCTCGAGCAGGAAGGTCTTGCCGCCGTACTTCTCGACGGACGTTTCGAAGAGGTCGATGATGGTCTTTTTCATGGGTCAGTCCATTTTTAACACGGCGAGGAACGCCGACTGAGGTACTTCGACATTGCCGATCTGGCGCATGCGCTTCTTGCCCTTCTTCTGCTTCTCGAGCAGTTTGCGCTTACGGGAGATGTCGCCGCCGTAACACTTGGCCGTCACGTCCTTGCGAACGGCCTTCACCGTCTCGCGGGCGATGATCTTCGCCCCGATGGCCGCCTGGATCGCGATGTCGAACTGCTGGCGCGGGATCAGCTCCTTGAGTTTCTCGCACATCTTGCGTCCAAAATCGTAGGCGTGGTCCGTATAGGTGAGCGACGAAAGGGCGTCGACCCCCTCGCCGTTGAGCAGGATATCCAGTTTGACGAGCTTCGAGGGTTGGAAGCCCGTGCGGTGATAGTCGAACGAGGCGTAGCCCTTCGAGATGCTCTTCAGTTTATCGTAAAAATCGAAGACGATCTCCGACAGCGGCATGTCGAAATTCACCTCCACGCGGTCCTGCGTGATGAAGGTCTGGTTCTTCATCACCCCGCGCTTGTCGATGCACAGCTTGATGACGTTGCCCAGGAACTCCGCCTTGGTGATGATCTGCGCCAGGATGTAGGGCTCCTCGATCTTGGCGATCTTCGTCACCTCGGGAAGTCCCGAGGGGTTGTGCACCTCGACGACCGTACCCTGCGTCGTGGTGATGCGGTACGAGACGTTCGGCACCGTCGTGATGACGTCCATGTCGAACTCGCGGTACAGCCGCTCCTGGATGATCTCCATGTGGAGCAGTCCGAGGAAGCCGCAGCGGAACCCGAAGCCGAGGGCCAGCGAGCTCTCCGGCTCGAAGGTCAGCGAAGCGTCGTTGAGTTGCAGTTTCTCGAGCGACGCCCTGAGGTCCTCGTACTGGTCGGCCTCCACGGGATAGACACCCGCAAAGACCATCGGCTTCACATCCTCGAAGCCCGCAATGGCCTCCCGCGCGGGATTCGCCACCGAGGTGATCGTGTCGCCGACCTTCACGTCGGACGAGGTCTTGATGCCCGAGCAGATATACCCTACGTCGCCGGCGCGGATTTCGTCGCGCGGCTGCATCCTGAGTTTCAGCACGCCAACCTCGTCGGCGTCGTACTCGCTCCCCGTGTTGAAGAACTTCACGTGGTCGCCCTTGCGCAACGTGCCGTTGAAAACCCGGAAATAGGCGATGATGCCCCGGAAGGGGTTGAACACCGAGTCGAAGATCAACGCCTGCAGCGGCGCGTTTTCGTCGCCCTTCGGCGCGGGGATGCGCTGCACAATGGCCTCCAGCACCTCGTCGATGCCCTGCCCGGTCTTGCCCGAGGCGAGCAGGATATCCTCCTCCCGGCAGCCGATCAGGTCGATCACCTGGTCCTTCACCTCGTCGATCATCGCCGAGTCCATGTCGATCTTGTTCAGCACGGGGACAATCTCCAGGTCGTGCCCGACAGCCAGGTAGAGGTTCGAAATGGTCTGCGCCTGGATGCCCTGCGTGGCGTCGACCACCAGCAGCGCACCCTCGCACGAGGCAATGGCACGCGAGACCTCGTACGAGAAGTCCACGTGCCCCGGGGTGTCGATCAGATTGAGGGTATATCGTTCACCGTCGCGCGCCGTGTACTCCATCTGGATGGCGTGGCTCTTGATGGTGATGCCTTTCTCGCGCTCGAGGTCCATATCGTCGAGCACCTGCGACTGCATTTCGCGCTGGTTCAACGTATTGGTCTTCTCCAGCAGGCGGTCGGCAAGGGTCGATTTTCCGTGGTCGATATGGGCTATGATGCAGAAATTGCGGATGTTTTTCATACGTCAGGGTGAAAATACGTGCAAATATACGCATTTATTTTGAAATTCCCGCGGCCGCGCCATTTACGCTTCCAGGAGGGGTTTTTCGCAAATTATTCCCCCGACGTCTTGCCGTTTTGCCGCGAAAAACATATATTTGCGAGTTCAACAGACTGTTAGGTCAGTAATTAGGTTAGTTAAGATGTTAAGCAGACAAATCGCTCCCAAACTCCGGGGCTACGAGACCCCCTTCTATCTTTACGACATCGGGCTGCTGCGCCAGACCCTCGAAAGCGTCGTCTACGAATCGAACAAGTACGGCTACAAGGTCCATTACGCCATCAAGGCCAACTACGACGACCACCTGCTCGGAATCATCCGCCAGTACGGCCTGGGCATCGACTGCGCCTCGGGCAACGAGCTGCGCAAGGCCGTCGAGGCGGGTTTCGACCCCAAGGGCATCGTCTACGCCGGCGTGGGGAAACGCGACAAGGAGCTGCGCTACGCCATCGAACAGGGGATCATGGCCATCAACTGCGAGTCGATCCAGGAGTTGGAGCTCCTCGACCGCCTCTCGGCCGAAGCCGGCAAGGTGACCGACATCGCCCTGCGCATCAACCCCGACATCGACCCCAAGACCAACCACTGCATCGACACCGGCCAGGCCGACTCGAAGTTCGGAATCTCCTACGAGGAGGTGCTGGCAAACGCCGATGAGATCAAGGCCCTGAAGAACGTCAAC
Source organism: Candidatus Alistipes intestinipullorum (assembly GCA_019113885.1). Lineage (GTDB taxonomy): Bacteria > Bacteroidota > Bacteroidia > Bacteroidales > Rikenellaceae > Alistipes > Alistipes intestinipullorum. The sequence continues at coordinate 54,629 of DXGO01000068.1, forward strand.
ATTATCGGCATACACCTCCACATCGGATCGCAGATCCGCGAACTGCACGTCTTTGAGAACATGTGCAACAAGGTCAACGTCATCGTCGAAAACCTCGAGAAACTCGGGTTCTCGTTCCGCTTCGTCGACGTCGGCGGCGGCCTCGGTGTCAACTACGACGTCCCGGAGAACGAGCCCATCCCGAACTTCGCCTCGTTGTTCTCGATCGTCCACAACCACCTTGCCGTGGGCGACAAGGAGGTGCACTTCGAGTTCGGGCGCTCGATCGTCGCCGAGTGCGGCGAGTTGATTACCACCGTACTCTTCAACAAGACCACCGCCACGGGCCGCAAACTGGTGATCGTCGACGCCTCGATGACCGAGCTCATCCGCCCGGCCCTCTACGGCTCGTACCACAACATCGAGAACATCACGGCCAAGGACGACGAGGTGCGCACGAAATACACCGTGGTCGGCACGGCCTGCGAATCGACCGACGTCTTCGACGAAAACGTTACCCTGCGCAAGACCCAGCGCGGCGACCTGCTCTCGATCAAGTCGGCCGGGGCCTACGGCATGTCGATGGCCTCGCGCTACAACCTCCACGACCTGCCCGGGGCCGTCTACAGCGACGAAATAAAGTAAACACCCGATACACGAACCCCGAAGGCGGCCTAACGGCCGCCTTCCTCATTGCATACCGACGCCATGTGGCTAACCCTCGCATTCACCTCGGCAGCCCTGCTGGGACTCTATGATGCGGCCAAGAAAAAGGCCCTCACCCAGAACGCCGTGCTGCCCGTACTGCTGCTCAATACCCTCTTCTCGACGCTGATCTTCCTTCCGGCGATCCTCTCGGCGGAGTTCGGCCTCGGGTGGTTCGACGGAACTGTGCTCGAAGCGGCCCCCGGAACCCTCCACGCCCACGGGCTCGTCATCCTCAAGTCGGTGATCGTCCTCACGTCGTGGATCTTCGGATATTTCGCCATGAAGCACCTGCCGATCACCATCGTCGGGCCCATCAACGCCACACGCCCCGTGATGGTGCTCGTCGGCGCAATGCTCCTCTTCGGCGAACGCCTCAACCTCTACCAATGGATCGGCGTCATCCTGGCCGTCGTCTCGCTGCTGCTGCTCAGCCGCTCGAGCCGCCGCGAAGGGGTCGACTTCACGCACAACCGCTGGATTCTCTTCATCGCCCTGGCCGCCCTGACGGGCGCCGTGAGCGGCTTGTACGACAAGTACATCATGACGCGCCTCGACGCCGTCTTCGTGCAGAGCTGGTACAACTTCTACCAGTTCGTGATGATGGCCGTCATCGTGGCGATCCTCTGGTGGCCGCGGCGGCACCACACCACCCCGTTCCATTGGAGCTGGGCCATTCCGTTGATCTCCATCTTCCTGACGATGGCGGACTTCGCCTACCTCTACGCCCTGCAGGAACCCGATGCGATGATCTCCGTGGTCTCGATGATCCGACGGGGTTCGGTCGTGGTATCGTTCCTCTGCGGTGCGTTGCTGTTCCATGAGCGCAACCTGCGCTCGAAAGCCATCGACCTGGCCTTCATCCTTGTGGGAATGTTCTTCCTCTGGCTCGGCTCCCGATAGGAGGACGAAAGGTGGAAAACGAAAGCGGGCGACCTTTGCAGGCCGCCCGCTTTCCATTCAACCAATCCTTTAGATCAGCTTCTCCAACCGGTTGACCGTCTTGGCGATCTCCTCATCCGAAGGAGCGTAGTCCTTCAACGCCCCGGCCAGGTATTGCTCGTAAGCATAGAGGTCGATCACACCCGTGCCCGAGAGGTTGAAGAGGATGGTCTTCGATGTCCCCTCCTCCTTGGCCTTCTGCGCCTCGCGGATGGCCGCGGCGATGGCGTGCGTCGACTCCGGCGCGGGGATGATACCCTCGGTCTGGGCAAAGAGTACGCCGGCGGCCAGCGTCTCGACCTGCGGCACCGACTGGGCCTCGATCAGCCCGTCCTTGAGCAACTGGCTCACGATCGACCCGGCACCGTGGTAACGGAGTCCCCCGGCGTGGATATCCGAAGGCTGGAACTCATGCCCGAGGGTGTACATCGGGATCAACGGCGTGAAGCCGGCGACATCCCCGAAGTCGTACTGGAACGTTCCGCGCGTCAGCTTCGGGCAGCTCGACGGTTCGACCGCCACGACGCGGATCTTCTTCCCTTCGGTGAAGTTCTTCCGCAGGAACGGGAAGCCGATACCGGCAAAGTTGCTGCCGCCGCCGAAGCAGCCGATCACAATGTCGGATTCGGCATCGGCCATCTCCATCTGCGTAACGGCCTCCTGGCCGATAACCGTCTGGTGCAGCAACACATGGTTCAGGACGCTGCCCAAGCAGTAGCGCGTATCCTCGGGACGGCGCAACGCCATTTCTACAGCCTCCGAGATCGCCAGCCCGAGGCTGCCCGAGCAGTGCGGGTCCCGCGCCAGGGCGGCACGGCCCGACTCGGTGATCGTCGAGGGCGAAGCCACGCATTCGGCACCCCAGGTGTTCATCATCAACCGACGGTAAGGCTTCTGGTCGTAGCTCACCTTGACCATGAAGACCTGGAGGTCGATGCCGAAATGCTTCGAGGCAAAGGCAATCGACGCACCCCATTGTCCGGCACCCGTCTCAGTAGTCAGGTGCTTGATCCCCTGCTTGTAGTTATAGTAGGCCTGCGGAACCGCCGTATTGGGCTTGTGAGACCCCGCAGGCGAGACACTCTCGTTCTTGAAGTAGATCTTCGCCGGCGTATCGAGGGCCTTTTCGAGTCCCGTGGCACGCACCAGTGGTGTGGGACGCCATATACGGTAGATCTCCTGCACCTCTTCGGGGATGTCGATGTAACGCTCGGTGGACATCTCCTGGTCGATGAGCTCCTCGGCAAAAATCGCCGACATCTGCTCTTTGGTAACCGGTTTCTTGGTCCCGGGATGCAACGGCGGCAGCGGTTTCGTAGGCATATCGGCCACGATATTGTACCATTGGGTCGGCATCTGAGATTCGGCGAGGCAGAACTTCTTCGTTTTCATGGTTCGATGTGTTTATAAAGGGTTCGGAATTT
>DXGO01000069.1 GCA_019113885.1 Candidatus Alistipes intestinipullorum
TATCATGGCTGCACTGAACTTCCTCGTCGGATGGTTCAACGGCATGGGTTGGCCCCCGTGCGGACGCGTTATGACCCACTGGTTCTCGCAGAACGAACGCGGCACGAAGATGTCGATCTGGAACTGCGCCCACAACGTCGGAGGAGCCCTCGTCGGCCCGATGGCCGTATACGGCGCCATCTGGTTCGGATCGTGGTTCTACGGGTCCCACTCCGAACTCTACTTCCTGATCGGCACCTACCTCTTCCCGGCCGTCGTCTCCATCTTCATCGCCCTGCTGGGCTATGTGCTCATCCGCGACACCCCGCAATCATGCGGTCTTCCCTCGGTAGAAAAGTGGCGCAACGACTACCCCGCCAACTACAGCGCCAAGCAGGAGGAGGTGCTTACGACACGCGAGATTTTCTTCAAATACGTCCTGAACAACAAGCTGCTGTGGTTCATTGCCATCGCCAATGCCTTCGTCTACATGGTCCGTTACGGATGCCTCGACTGGGCCCCGACCTACCTCCGCGAAGCTCAGGGGTACGACATCAAACAGGCCGGGTGGGCCTATTTCGCCTATGAGTTCGCCGCCATTCCCGGGACGCTGATCTGCGGGTGGATGAGCGACAAGTTCTTCCACGGGCGCCGCACCATGCCGACGATCCTCTTCATGGCCATCGTCGCCGTATTCATCTTCCTCTACTGGCAGTTCTCCTCCAATTATGTGATTGTCACCGTATCGCTCATCGCCATCGGCTTCTTCATCTACGGACCCGTGATGCTCATCGGCGTGCAGGCCCTCGACCTCGCGCCGAAAAATGCAGCGGGAACAGCTGCCGGGCTCACGGGATTCTTCGGATACTTCCTGGGAACGGCCATACTGGCCAACATCGTCATCGGTACGGTGGCCGAGGCCGCCGGCTGGGACTGGACCTTCCTGCTGCTGATCGCCGCCTGTCTGCTGGCGATCCTCTTCATGGGGCTCACCTACCGCCAGGAAAAGAGACTTCACGACGGACGTTGAGCGGCGTAGAGCGGCAGACATCCGGCGTAACCCGACAGAAGGTCGGAAAGGTCGGATAAAGTGCGGGGCCGCCGACGGCAAAACGAAAATGGTATAACAGAGTCCCGTCAACGGATCGAATAGGCCCTCAACTCCCGGTTGAGGGCTTTTTCGCGTCCCCCTGTCAGGCGGTCGAGCAGCGCATGGAAGCGCGGCGAATGGTTGTGGTGGGCGGTGTGGCAGAGTTCGTGGAGGATGACGAAATCACGCAGCGGCTCCGGCAGGGTCATCAGAAAGAGGCTCAGAGAGATGTGGTTCGCGCCCGAGCAACTTCCCCACTTCGTGCGCGAAGCGCGGATCGAGAGTTTCGCATAGCGCAGTCCCGTCGCTTCGGACAGCCGTGCGATGCGCGGCGGAAGGTCCTCCTTCGCCGCACGGCGCAACGCCTCGATGCGGGACCGCTCCTCCTCGGGAGGCAGCGCCGGCGGCAGGGCGGCACATCTGCGGGCCATGCGTTCGCGCGCGGCGAGAATCCAGTCGCTCTTCGCGTCGAGGAAGGCCAGGGCACGTTTGGCGGACAGGCGGTGCGGGAATGTCAGGCGCACCTCGCCCGAGACGCGCACGCTGATCGAAACCCTCCGGGCCCGGGGGCTCGGCGAGAGCGTCACCTCCCCCACAACCGCATGTTGCACGACCGTCCGTTCGCTCATCGCAGCCACAGGGAATGCACCGCCAGAGAGGTAATCACATCGACCGAATCGCGGCGCTCGATCAGCAGACGCTCAAAGAGAATGCAGCAACGTTCGTCGCTGTAACACAACAGTTGCAAGGCCTGCTCCGCGGAGGGTTCGACGCCCGCCGAAGGATCGAAACCGCTCTGTGCAAGTTGCTTTTTCAGCACCTCCGCACCCGTGATTTCGAGCACGGGCCGTTCCTCCCCGAGGTAGAAGCGCAGCGTATCGTTTTCGAAGGTATAGCTTTCGGGGTCCCACTCCGCAAGGTTGACATAGCAGCGGGAGTAACGGTCGTCTTCATCGATCTCGAGGCAGACATTCTGGGGAAGGTTGATCCAAAGGGAGCGTGACGCCGAGATCGTCTCGGCGGTCGCCTCCTCCCAGCCCCACTGCACATAGTCACGCATCTCCGAGGGAAGGATCTCCACCAGTTCGTTCGCCCGTTCGATCCCGAAGCGGGCAAATGCCGCGCTGTCGCGCTCGACATACACCAGCGCCTCGTAGAGTTCACGATACTCCTTGCGAAAGGTCGTATCGGCCAGCTGGGCGGGGACGAGCGAAAGGTGTCCCGTCGCCGCATCGAGGCGTCCGAGCGATGCGGCGATCCGCTCGACGCGGAGCGTCTGCGAGCGCAGGGCCACCCGTTCGGGATTCCACGCCGGGACGTAGGCCACGGCGGCAAAAGCAAGCAGGGCCGCCAGTACAACCCAAAGGTAGCGACCCGCACGACGCGAAAGGAAAATAACGAGGCAGAAAGTCATCACGGAGCCGCAGATCAGCAGATAGATGCGCGGCACGGTCAGGCCGTATTCGCCGACACGCCGTACGACGCCGATCCAGAACAGCACGGCCAGCGGCAGCGACACGAGGCTGAAGCGGTCATAAAACCCGTCGAGCGTGCGTTTTTCGAGCGGCAGCCGCAGGGCCTTGACCAGAAGCGTTGCGATCGTGAAGCCGAAGACCAGGTAGGCCACACCGCCGTCGGGCAGCGTCCACGTAAAGAGGATTTTCAGCAGGTAGAGGTAGAGGATGGCGGCATAGGCGACGACCGCCGGGGTAAAGACGTAATTCAACAATACTTCCAGCACCCTTGAGCTGCTGAAACGGGCCCCATCCCAGCGGTCGAGCATCATCATAAAGAGCGTCGGCACGGCGAGCACCTGCGTCACGATGAGGAGATCGGCTGAAAGGTGCGCCACCCAGCGGGCGTCGCTGAATCCGAAGATGTAGGCCGCCGACCAGAGAATCGCCTCGAAGAGTCCGTAGGCGACATAGGCGAACAACAGGGCCAGCACCGCCGAACGCAGGTAGACAAGGCCGTCAGCCACGAAGCGGTCGTTGGCCACGGCACGCCGGCAGGCCAGCAGGGCCAGCGGTGTGAGGATCGCAAACGTAACGATCGCCTGCGTCGATACGACCCACGCGGGGAGCCCCGGCCAGAGGAACAGCGGCACGAGCGGTGCCCATGCCACCCAATAGATGCGGCGCCAGACACTGCGTCCGGCCAACCGGTTGACGATGAGCAGCAGCAGGGCCCCCCACCCCAGCACCAGCAGTCGCGGGCCGTTGGGCTCCCGGTCGGTTTCGAAATGGACGATCAGCGTCACGGCCAGCGCCAGCAGCAGCAACAACTCCAGCGGATGGCGCCGCAGCACGGAGAAAAGGCCTGCACGAAATTCGACAAGGCGGACGCGGAGATTCAGTTTCATGGCTAAGGTTATTTGGGAAGGTAGGACAAACCGGCTCGTACCGCCGGCGGATCATTCGCCGATGCGCTGGCGAACCACCTCGAAAAGCATCACGGCCGCCGCGGCCGAGACGTTCAAGGACTCGATGTGGCCGATCATTGGGATGGCCAGCTGCTCGTCGCAGAGTTTCAAAACCTCCTTCGAGATACCGGTCTCCTCGGAGCCCATCACCAGCGCCGTCGGACGGCGGAAGTCGGCATCGTAGAGCAGCTTGCGGCTCTTCTCGGTCGCGGCGACCACCTGGAAGCCCTCACTTTGCAACTGCTTGAGGGTATTGCGGACCGACCCCACGCGGCACACCGGGATCGTCGTCAGCGCCCCGGCCGACGAACGGATCGCCTCGGCATTGACCGGCGCGGAGTTCTTCAGCGGCGTGATGAGCCCGTGCGCCCCGGCACACTCCGCCGAGCGGGCAATGGCCCCGAAGTTGCGCACATCGGTCACCCCGTCGAATACCACCACAAGCGGGGTCTCGTCTTCCGGCACCCGCTCGAGGATGTCGGTCAGCTCGACATAGGCGATGGCCGCCGTCTGCGCCACAACCCCCTGGTGGTTGCCGCGCGTGAGGCGGTTGAGCTTCTCGACCGGCACCTCCTGCCAGCGGATGCGGTGCCGCACGCACAAATCCTTCAACTCCTGCATCAGGGTCCCTTCGGCGCCCTTGCGGATGTAGAGTTTCTCGAGCTGCCGGCCCGATTCGATGGCCTCGGCCACGGGACGTATCCCGAAAATCAGATTGCTATCCATTGTATTGTTCCTCGGTGATTTCCAGTTCGTAAGAGGCCTTTTCCCACTCGTGCATCAGGTGGTCGTAGCGCGTCTTGAGTTCATTGTACGCCTTGTAGTCGGCCTCGTTGTATTCGGTGGCAGCGGCGAATTTCGCGTCGTAGTCGGCAATCTGCCGTTCCACCTCGCCCAACTCCGTCTCCACCGTCTCCACGGCCTTGCGCAGCTTGCGCAGCTGTTTCTCCTGCTCCTTTTTCTGTTCGTAACTCAAACGGCCCGCAGTCGCCGCCTTCGGTTCCTCGGATTTCGCGGCCTGACGCACGGGGGCATCGCGCCGTTCGACCTCCTGCAGCGACTCCAGCTTGCGTTTTTCCAGGAAGTAGTAGATGCCGCCGAGGTACTCCTTCACCCCGCCGTCGCGGAATTCGTAAACCTTGTCGACCATGCCGTCGAGGAATTCGCGGTCGTGCGACACCACGACCACCGTGCCGTCGTACTTCAGGATGGCGTTCTTCAGGATGTCCTTCGAGCGCATGTCCATGTGGTTCGTCGGCTCGTCGAGCACCAGCAGGTTGCGCGGCTCGAGCATCATGCGCGCCATGGCCAGACGCGCCCGCTCGCCGCCCGACAGCACCTTGACCTTCTTGTCGATGTCCTCGCCGCGGAAGAGGAACGCCCCGAGGATGTCCCGCAATCGTGTGCGGATGTCGCCGACGGCCACGCGGTCCAGCGTGTCGTAGACCGTGAACTCCCCGTCCATCAGGTCGTCCTGGTTCTGGGCATAGTAGCCGATGTTGACGTTCGCCCCGAGGCGGATCGACCCCTCGGTAGGGGTCAGTTGCCCGATAAGCATCCGCGCCAGCGTGGTCTTGCCCTCGCCGTTGCGTCCCACGAAGGCGATGCGGTCACCCTTTTCGATCGTGAAGTTCGCGCCGCTGAAGACGTGCTTCGCGCCGAACGACATCCCCGCCTCGTTGATCTCCGCGACGATCTGCCCCGAACGCGGCGCCGGCGGGAACTTGATGTTCAGCGTCGCAAGGTCCTCCTCCTCGACCTCCAGGCGCTCCAGCCGCTCCAACTGCTTGATGCGCGACTGCACCTGATTCGACTTCGTGGGTTTGTAGCGGAACTTCTCGATGAACTCTTCGGTTTTCTCGATCATCCGCTGCTGGTTCTCGTAGGCTGCAAGTTGCTGGGCCCGGCGTTCGGCACGCAGCACGACGTATTTCGAATAGGGCACCTTGTAGTCGGTGATGTGGCCCAGCGACAATTCGATCGTCCGCGTCGTCACGTTGTCGAGAAACGCCCGGTCGTGCGAGATCAGCAGCACCGCGCCGTTGTAATTTTTGAGGTACTCCTCCAGCCACTGGATCGACTCGATGTCGAGGTGGTTCGTGGGCTCGTCCAGCAGGAAGATCGACGGGCGCCGCAGAAGCAGCTTCGCCAACTCGATGCGCATGCGCCAGCCCCCCGAGAACTCGCTCGTCGCGCGGCCGAAATCCTCGCGCTTGAAGCCCAGTCCGAGCAGCGTCTTCTCGATGTCGGCATCACGCGTCTCGCCGCCGAGGATGTGGTAGCGGTCCTGGGCATCGTTGAGCCGGTGCAGGAGCTGTTCGTACTCCGCCGACTCGTAGTCCGTGCGCTCGGCGATCTCGCGCGTCAGGTGCGCGACCTCCGCCTCGAGCCGCAACACCTCCTCGAAGGCCTTCGCCGTCTCCTCGACGAGCGTCGTCGTGTCGGCCACGCGCATCGTCTGCGGCAGGTAGCCGATCGTGCATTCGCCGTTGATCGTCACGGCGCCCGACGTGGGCTGCTGCTCGCCCGTGATGAGCCGCAGCAGCGTTGTCTTCCCCGCGCCGTTCTTCCCCACCAGGCCGATGCGGTCCTTGGGATTTATCAGAAACGAGATATTGTCGAAGAGGGTCCAGCCCCCGTAACTTACCGTCAGGTTGTCGAGTGAAATCATATCCGTATGCTTGTGGGTCCGAAGCCGCGCCGCGCGCCCTCCGGAAATCGTTGCAAAGGTAGCGATTTCTATGCGAAATTCCGCCACCGGCCCCTGCCGAGGTCGTATTTTTCGGCACATTTCGACGCCCCGGGAGACAAAAAGCGCCCCGGAAAGTCCGGGACGCTTCTGTCGTCTGTCCGCCGGGGCTTTTACGCCTCGAGGATCCGCACGATCTCGGCAGCAGGATCGGCGGCCTTGAACACCGCACTGCCGGCCACCACCGCATCGGCCCCGGCATCGTAGACCGCCCGGGCGTTTGCGGCCGAAATGCCGCCGTCGACCTCGATGATCGTCGGGAGTCCCTGCCGGTCGACCATCTCACGCAGCGCCGCAACCTTTGCAAGCGACCCCTCGATGAACGACTGTCCGCCGAAGCCCGGCTCGACACTCATCACCAGCACGAGGTCGACTGCCGGAAGCAAATCGCGCAACGTCTCGACCGGTGTGGCAGGCTTGATCGAGATGCCGGCCTTCGCCCCGGCCCTGCGGATGCGTTCGATACAACCCGCCGGGTCGGATGTCGCCTCGTAGTGGATGGTCACCAGGTCGGCACCCGCCTCGACGAAGCGCTCCACGTAGCGTTCCGGTTCGACGATCATCAGATGCACGTCGAGTACTTTGGAGGTCGCCTGCCGGATCGGCTTCATCACGGGGAATCCGAACGAGATGTTGGGAACGAAGACGCCGTCCATCACGTCGATATGGACCCACTGGGCGGCACTCGCATCGATCATGCGGGTGTCACGTTCCAGATGGCCGAAGTCGGCCGAAAGCATTGATGGGGCGATGATTCTGTTCATGGCTGGTGCGTTGGTTTCTTTTTACAAAGATAAAATATTTTTGCCGATCGGCAACCTCTGCGTCATACTTTTCGTGCCCCCGGGCGGAGGCGGGCGATCGTACGACGGATCGCCACGGCATCGAGCAGCGACATCACGCCCCACAACAACGCCGCACACAGCAGCGTCACGCCCATTCCGGCAGGGCGCAGCCCCTCCTGCAAGGTCTCGAGCAACGGCAGGTAGGCCAGACGAATCCCCCACACGGCCACCGATGCGACCGCCACCACCGCAAGGTTCAACCCTGCGGCCATACGCACGTAAGGACGCGCCACCTGCCGCGGCGCATAGCCCAACAGAAGCAGGTCGGCGAGTTTGTCCCGGCTTCGTTGCAGCACAAGAAAGATACTAAGGATCAGGACGTAAAAAGCCATGGCGCTGAACAACAAGCCAATCGTGGCCGTGCCGCCCGCCACAAGCCGCAACATGCGGCCCGCCTTGCCGTCGTCGCGCACGTCGCCCTCCGTTTCGTAGCCGTGCTGCGCAAGATACGAGGACACCGCCCCGTCGACCGGGCGCGACGTCTCGACAATCACCCGCGAGGGATTCCGCGCGTCGGCCCCGTGTCCGAAACGTTCGTTCGACCAGCGGATGAACGACTCGGGAACCAGAATCGTATTGAGACGGTTCGACAACCCCACAATCCGCCCGCGAAAGTGTTCGCGGAGGCCGTTTCCCGAGAGTTCGAGGTCGATGCCCACGCGTTGGAAGATGCCCTCGGAGAGTTGCGGAAGCCCCTGCGAGCGGGCAAAGCCGTAGTTGTAGAGGTTCACGTAGTTGCGCGGGATGATGATCGGGACCTCCCGCGAACCGGGCTCATAGCTCCAGGCGTCGGACGCGACATCGAGGAAACGGTCGGGAACCGCCTCGAAAAAAAGGTAGGTGGAAAAGCGCATGCCGCCCGCCCCGACGCTTCCCGAGATGCGGTAGTCGGCCGGCGTAAAGCCCCCGACCGCCGCGACGAAGGGTTGTGCGGCAAGGTCCTCGAGCTCGGCGGTGGTAAAGTCGGTCGAACCGACGCCCAGCGTCTGAAGCGCGCTGACGCGTTTCGACAACACCAGGAAGTCACCCCGCAGGAACGAGTCAGGTTGCGTGAAGATCGGACGGATGTCGCGGTAGGCCTGCAACGACCCCAACAGGATCGCCATGCCGACCATCCCGGCCAGCGCGAACCCGATGACCTGCATCGGGCTCAGATGGCAACGCAACAGTTTCCAGAGCGGTTTCATAGCGTCAGGATTTTATCGTATGGCAACGGCAGGCGGTTGCCGACCGAGGTGACCAGAATTCCCGCCCCCTGCCGACGCGCCTCGGCAACGAGCAGGCGTGCGAGAATCTCCCCGTTGGCCGGGTCGAGGTGGCTCACAGGCTCGTCGAGCAGGATGAAGTCGAACGGCTGGCAGAGGCACCGCACGAAAGCGACGCGCTGCTGCTGTCCGACAGAGAGCCGTGCGGCAGGCACATCGCGTTTGTCGGCGATCCCTGCCTCGGCAAGCAGTCGGTCGATCTCCTCCCGACGGAGAAATCCCGTCAGGTCGTTCTTCAGCGCCAGGTTTTCCGCCACGGTCAGTTCCCCGAAAAGCCGCAGGTCCTGGAACAGGTAGCTCAACGAGCGGCGCCGAAGCCCTTCCCAGGCCGCCGGGGAGAGCGTCCTGCTGTCCGTGCCGTCGAACAGAATACGCCCCTCGTAGTCGCGGCGCATGCCGTAGAGGAAGGCGCAGAGCGAGGATTTCCCGGCGCCCGACGCCGCCTCGAAGAGGCAGTACTCCCCGCGCCGCAGGGTCACCTCCCGCCGCCACACCTCCGAGGCTTCGCAATGCGGGCGCTCGGCGAATACCGCAGGCAGCACCCGCTCCAACGTAATGGTCTCCATGGGGATAACAGGTAAGGTTCTTGTTTATTCAGAAGAGCGGCCGCTCCGATCGGGACGGCCGCTCTCGCTTTTCTCTCTTCGGAACTACTCTGCCGGCAGATAGCGGACAATCAGTGCGCCGACAGCGTCGCAGATGCTTTCGAGGGCATTCTGCTCCCGGTCGGTCATGCGTACAACCATACGGCCGCTTTCAAGCGTACTGTACGCCTCCATTTCGTCGAAAATACCCAGCACGGAGAGTGCCTCCGCCATATCGGGATCGGAGCCCGCATAGGTGGACAGCAACGTCTGCAACCCCTGGAAATCGAGGTAGAAGGTGGCATTCTGCTTGTTGAATATTTTCTCCTGCGACTCGAGCGAATCGAACGAAGCGCCGTCGAGGGCTGCCTTCACCGCAGCGTCGGTTGTCAG
>DXGO01000070.1 GCA_019113885.1 Candidatus Alistipes intestinipullorum
CAGAATTGGCATAAAAGTAATATATTTACCTCGAATATCAAAACTTTGCGACGAATTTTCTCTTATATAAGTATGGCGTAAAAAAACTGTAAAATTACCTGCAATATGACACTTATCAAATCCATTTCCGGCATCCGCGGAACGATCGGCGGAGCCGTCGGCGAGAACCTCACTCCCCCCGATGTCGTCAAGTTTACCACGGCCTACGTGCGGCTGATCGCCGAGCGCAATCCGGGCAAGAAACTGACCATTGTAGTGGGGCGTGACGCGCGCATTTCGGGGCAGCTGGTCTCCGATCTGGTCGAGGGGACGCTGCTGGCTTGCGGGGCGGACGTTATCAATGTGGGACTTTGCACGACGCCTGGTACCGAGATGGCGGTCATCACGAAACACGCTGATGGCGGTATCATCATCACGGCGTCGCACAATCCGCGCCAGTGGAATGCCCTGAAACTGCTCAATGCCGACGGGGAGTTCCTCTCAGACGCCGAGGGCAAACGGGTGCTGGCAATGGCCGAGGAGGAGTCGTACGACTACCCCACGATCGACGAGATCGGCCATGTGCTCTCATGTGAGGATTTCAACGACGAGCACATCCGCCAGGTGCTGGCGCTGCCGCTGGTCGATGTCGAGGCTGTCCGCAAACGCCGTTTCAAGGTGGTGATCGATGCCGTAAACTCCGTGGGCGGCATCGTCATGCCGAAACTGTTGCGCGAGCTGGGCTGCGAGGTCGTGGAGCTGAACTGCGCGCCGACGGGCGAATTCGCCCACAACCCTGAACCGCTGCCGCAGCACCTGACGGAGATTTCCGAGGTGATCGTGCGCGAGAAGGCCGACCTGGGTGTTGTGGTTGACCCCGACGTCGACCGCCTGGCCTTCGTTTCGGAGGACGGCTCGATGTTCGTCGAGGAGTACACGCTGGTGGCCGTTGCCGACTACATCCTCTCGGAGAACCCCGGCGGTGTGACGGTCTCGAACCTCTCTTCGTCGCGTGCCTTGCGCGATGTGACCGAGCGTCACGGCGGGAAGTATTACGCCTCGGCCGTCGGAGAGGTGAACGTCACGACCAAGATGAAGGAGGTCGGTGCGGTGATTGGCGGTGAGGGTAACGGCGGCGTGATCTATCCCGGGCTGCACTATGGCCGCGATGCACTGGTCGGCACGGCGTTGTTCCTGACGTGGCTTGCCAAGAAGGGAATGACCATGACGCAGTTGCGTGCGACCTACCCGTCGTACTATGCCTCGAAGAACAAGATCGAGCTGACGCCGGCCATTGACGTGGATAAAGTGCTGCGTGAGGTTAAGGCGCGTTATGCCGGTGAAAAAGTGAATGATATCGACGGTGTGAAGATCGACTTTCCGGAGAACTGGGTACACTTGCGCAAGTCGAATACCGAGCCGATTATCCGCGTCTATACCGAGGCCAAGTCGATGGAGGAGGCCGACGCACTGGCGCAGCGTTTTATTGCCGAGATCAAGGGAATTTGCGGCATTTGATTTTCTGCATTTCAAACTTTAACAAGCTATGAATAGGATTTTGTCAATGGCCGCTGTCGCAATGATACTGGTTTCGTGCGGAGGGAACACGCAGCGGAAGACGGTGCAAACTACTCCGCAAGAGCCGGTTGCGGTCGACATGCACTGTGCCGAGAATGCCCTTGATTATTGGGGTACCTATCGGGGAACGTTGCCTGCGGCCGATTGCCCGGGTATCGTAACGACCATTATGTTGGACAAGGAGGGCCGCTATACGCTGCACATGGAGTACCTCGAACGTGATACGGCGTTCGACGAGGCGGGAAGTTACCGTGTTGAAGGGAACCTGCTGACGCTTACACCCGACGATGGCGGACAGCCTGGTTATTACAAGGTCGAGGAGAACCGCCTGCGGCACCTTGACGGCGACCGTCAACCCATCACGGGCAACTTGGCGGATCATTATCTGTTACAGAAAGAAAAGTAGAGGAAAATGGATAAAGTAAAGGATTATATAGAAGTAAATAAAGACCGTTTTATCAGTGAGTTGTTCGACTTGTTGCGCATCCCGTCGATCAGCGCGCAGTCGGAGCATCGGCCCGACATGCAGCGTTGTGCCGAATACCTTGCCACAGCGCTGGTCAAGGCCGGGGCCGACCGTGCCGAGGTGATGCCTACGGCCGGGAATCCGGTGGTCTATGCCGAGCGGATTGTCGATCCAAAGGCACGTACGGTGCTGGTCTACGGCCATTACGACGTCATGCCGGTCGACCCGCGCGACGAATGGCGGACGGACCCCTTCGAGCCGGTGATCCGCGACGGCCGTATCTGGGGCCGTGGGGCTGACGATGACAAGGGGCAGTTGTGGATGCACGCCAAGGCCTTCGAGGCGATGTGCGCCACCGACTCGCTGCCCTGCAACGTGAAGTTCATGCTCGAAGGCGAGGAGGAGATCGGCTCGGCAAGCCTCTACGACTTCTGCCGGGCGAACCGGAAGCTCCTCAAGGCCGACATCATTCTCGTGTCGGATACCTCGATGCTTTCGATGCAGACGCCGTCGATCACCTGCGGACTGCGCGGCCTGGCCTACATGGAGGTCGAGGTGACGGGGCCTGACAAGGACCTGCACTCGGGCCTCTTCGGCGGTGCGGTGGCCAACCCGGCCAACGTGCTGACGCGCCTGGTAGCGAGCCTGATCGACGCCGACGGACGTGTGACAATCCCGGGCTTTTACGACGATGTGCGTGAACTGACCCCCGCGGAGCGCCGGGCCTTCAACCGCGCGCCGTTCAGCCTTGCGGCCTACAAACGGTCGCTCGCGATCGGTGATGTCGAGGGCGAGGCCGGCTACACGACGCTCGAGCGTACGGGCGTGCGACCGTCGCTCGATGTCAACGGCATTTGGGGCGGCTATACGGGCGAGGGCACCAAGACGGTAATCCCGTCGAAAGCGTCGGCGAAGATCTCGATGCGTCTGGTCCCGAACCAGGATTTCCGCAAGGTTTCGAAGCTCTTCGAACGCCATTTCAAGGCGATTGCCCCCAAAAGCGTGAAGGTCACCGTGAAATCGCTCCACGGAGGCATGCCCTATGTCGCGCCGACCGACATGCCTGCCTACAAGGCCGCCGAGCGGGCCGTGACGGAGGTTTTCGGCAAGAAACCCCTGCCCTTCTACTCGGGCGGCTCGATCCCGATCATCAGCGGTTTCGAGTCGATCCTGGGCATCAAGTCGCTGCTGATCGGCTTCGGGCTGGCGGAGGACGCCATCCACTCGCCCAACGAGAGCTACGGGTTGGAGCAGTTCGAACGTGGGCTGGCGACCATTCCGCTGTTTTACAAATACTTCGCCGAAAGCCGATAGCACCATGTACGGAGAGTTCCGGGATTTTGCCGTGCGGATGGCCCGCGAAGCGGGTGCCATCCAACTCGCCTTGCTCAGGGGCGACGACCTCGGCGTGCAGACCAAATCCAACCTCTACGATGTCGTGACGCGTGTCGACAAGGAGTGCGAGGCCCTGATCGCCCGGGCGATTGCCGAGCACTACCCTTCCCACGCCCTGTTGGGTGAGGAGGGCGGCGACCGGGGTGCTGCCGGAAGCGATTACCGCTGGGTGGTCGACCCGCTGGACGGAACGACCAACTACAGCCAGGGGTTGCCGGTCTTCTGTGTCTCGATCGGGCTGCAAT
This sequence comes from Candidatus Alistipes intestinipullorum, assembly GCA_019113885.1. Classification (GTDB taxonomy): domain Bacteria; phylum Bacteroidota; class Bacteroidia; order Bacteroidales; family Rikenellaceae; genus Alistipes; species Alistipes intestinipullorum. The sequence goes on from DXGO01000070.1 coordinate 3,664, forward strand.
ACCGTGGAGAAACAGTCGTCGGCGTGGTTTACGCACCTTATCTCGATGAACTGTTTACGGCGGTCCGGGGCGGAGGGGCCTGGCTTTCGGCCCGTGGGCAGGAGCCACGGCGCCTGCATGTCTCGGAGAAATCGTCGCTCGCCGCGGCGGTACTCGCCACGGGATTCCCTTACGACAAGGATGTCAATCCGGACAACAACCTCGACAACGTTGCCCGCATGCTGCCCCGCATCCGCGGGTTGCGGCGCATGGGGTCGGCGGCCTACGACCTTGTGAGCGTGGGGGCCGGGTGGTTGGATGGCTTTTGGGAGCTCGCCCTCCACGAATGGGACGTATGCGCCGGAGCGCTGATTGTCGAAGAGGCCGGGGGCGTTGTCAGGCGGTTGCGTCCGGACCGGGGTGTCTCGGTCATGGCCGGAAATACGGCGATCGTCGACGGCATGTCGGCGTATGTCCGTTAGCGGTCGTTCGTGCCTTATGTCGAAAGCGCGCCCCGGATTTCTCATCCGGGGCGCGCTTCTTTGTAGCTGTCCATGGCAGGGTGTGGGCCGGTGGTCAATGCCCGTAATTGGTTTCGAGGTAGTCGGAAAGCGTGAACTCCGAGGGTTGCGGCTCTGCATCGAGCGGCCTTACCCGCGTCTCGAGGATCAGCGGCTGACGTTCGAAAACCAGTTTTTCAAGAAAGGTGTCGATCTCGTCGCGGTTCTCCTGCATCGGGCGCCACGCCATCGAATGGTTCGTGTCGGCCACGGAATAGAACCAGTGCGGATTGTTGTGTTCGGTCAGGCTTTGCGCGATGTGTCTCGACCCGCAGAGGGCGAGCCCTTCGTATGTCACCTTGTCGTAGGGAACGTTGCGGTCGGCGTCTCCGTGGAAGAGCAGCATCGGCGCCGGGGACTGCTCCCAGTGGAGGTCTCCCTTCTCGCAGATTGCACCGGCGAATGCGATGATGCCCGCATACCGGAATCCTTCGGGAATACGGCGCGCTTCGGGCCTGCCGTTGCAGCGTCCGTATTCGCCCGTCAGCACCGTAATGGCCCCGGCACTCGATCCGCACGTCACGACCCGCGAGGTGTCGATCCCCCATTCGGCCGCGTGTGCACAGATGCAGGCCGTGGCATCGCAGAGGTCCTCCGCCGCCATCGCTATCGAGGTCGCCATCGCTGCGGCAAGGCTGTCCCTGTCGCGTGTGCCCGACGCTATGGCCTGTTTCATTCCCAGACGGTAGTCGATCGATACGACGACAAACCCTTTTTGGACGTAGTAGTCGAAAAAGGAGCGGAAATTCGGGTCATCGCGCCGTCCCGAGACGAATCCGCCTCCGAAGACGAAAACCATACACGGCCGGGTTACGCCGCCGGATGCTGGCATCGCATAGCGGTCGAGCCTCAGGGTATCGTTCTGTTTGACGGCGAAGACGTGGGTGTGTTTCTCGATCGTGCAGCCCGTTCCGTCCGGCGCCTTTTCCCGTACCCGGGCCCGTTCGTACGTCTGCGTTTGCTCCCGGGCCGCTTGTGTCAGGACACTCTCTCCTGCCGTTGCGGGTACCTTCTCTCCAGCCTGCGCCGGAGTTTTCTCCCTTGCCTGCACCACGGCTGTCGCGTCGAGGAGCAGCACGGCCAGCACGGCCGGCAAGAACCACCTTTTCATCTTACATCCCCTCCTCGTAGGCGTATTGGATGGCACGGTTGAGTTGGGCGATGAAGGGTTGCGTACGCCGGAACTCCTCGACCAGATACTCCACCAGCGTGTCGGAGAGTATGAGTTCTTCGGAGATGTTCTTTTCGAGGCAGAAATCCTTCTGCTTGAGCAGGTCGGCATATTCGCTGTCGGAGGGGAATCCCGTCGGCACCCGTTTGAGGCGGTTCGAAGTGTCGAGCCGGAATCCGCGGGCCGCGCGGATCGCCTGCGTCAGCTCCTCGCCATGGTCGAGTACCTCCTCGCGGATCGAGCGCAGCACCGGCGGTTCGATGCAGACGGCGCCGGCCGCCATGAGATGGTTGCCCAGGAGTCCGTCGCCCGAGGGCTCGATGTGGAAATAGTAACCCGCATACCCGGACTGCTTGCCGCGCGGGGCGACGAATGCCCCGATCCAACTCTTGTAGGGGCGTTTGTCTGCCGAGAAGCGCGTATCGCGGGCGATGCGGTAGGTACAGTCCTGCACGCGCAATCCCCGCACCGTCGGATCGAACGATGCTATACCGTCGATGAGCCGCCCGGTGAAGGCAGCGAACAGACCCTTGACCCGGGTCCATTCGCTGCGGTGGGCGTCAAACCATTCGCGGTCGTTGTTATCGTGCAGCCGCCGGAAGAAATCGAGAACCTCCTGCATACGGCGTCGCGCCTACCAGGCGAAGAGCGGATAGTTGGCCATCAGTGCGTTGACGTCCTTGCGCACGGCGGCGATGTTCTCCTCGTTCTCGGGGTCCTGCAGCACGCGGTCGATCAACTCGACGATGTAGTCCATCTTGTCCTCCTTCAGACCGCGGGTCGTGATGGCCGGCGTGCCGAAACGCAGTCCCGAGGTCTGGAACGGCGTGCGCGAGTCGAACGGCACCATGTTCTTGTTCGTCGTGATGTCGGCGGCCACGAGGCACCGCTCGGCCAGTTTTCCCGTCAGTTCGGGGAACTTCGTGCGCAGGTCGACCAGCATCAGGTGGTTGTCCGTACCGCCCGAGACGATCTTGTAGCCGCGCTTCGTGAAGGCTTCGGCCATGGCCTTGGCGTTCTTCTGCACCTGGGTCTGGTACTCCTTGTAGGCGGGCTCCAGCGCCTCGCCGAAGGCTACGGCCTTGGCGGCGATGACGTGCTCGAGCGGACCTCCCTGGATGCCCGGGAAGACGGCCGAGTTGAGTATCTGCGACATCATCTTCACGGCACCCTTCGGGGTCGTGAGCCCCCAGGGGTTCTCGAAGTCCTTGCCCATGAGGATGATACCGCCGCGCGGACCGCGCAGGGTCTTGTGGGTCGTCGAGGTGACGATGTGGGCGTATTTCACGGGGTTGTCGAGCAGCCCGGCCGCGATGAGTCCCGCGGTATGGGCCATGTCGACGAGCAGCAGCGCTCCCACCTTGTCGGCGATCTCGCGCATGCGCTTGTAATCCCATTCACGCGAGTAGGCCGAGGCGCCGCCGACGATCAGTTTGGGCTTGCACTCCAGGGCCTTGCGCTCCATGGCGTCGTAGTCGATCGTGCCGGTAGCCTCGTCGAGCTGGTAGCCGACGGCCTTGAAGTATTTGCCCGACATGTTGACCGGCGAACCGTGCGAGAGGTGTCCTCCGTGGGCGAGGTCGAGGCCCATGAAGGTGTCGCCCGGTTGCAGGCAGGCGAAGAATACGGCCATGTTGGCCTGAGCGCCCGAGTGGGGCTGCACGTTGGCGTATTCGGCACCGTAGAGGCGGCACACGCGTTCGATGGCCAGCGATTCGACCTTGTCGACGATTTCGCAACCGCCGTAGTAGCGGGCTGCGGGATAGCCTTCGGCGTATTTGTTGGTGAGTACCGAGCCCATGGCCTCCATGACCTGGTCACTGACGAAGTTTTCCGAGGCGATCAGTTCGATGCCGTGCATCTGACGGCTGCGCTCGGCGCCGATCAGATCGAAAATCTGCGAATCTCTTTTCATCTCTTATCTGGGTTATTGAATGATTTTTTTCAGTTCGGTGACGCTGACTGCCTCCCCTATGACGGGTATCTCCTGGCGTACCAGCCCGATGCCGGGGACCAGCCATTGCGTCATGTGGCTTTCCACCGAAGAGTCCCCCATCGTTGTGGTCGTGCGGAACTCGATGCGCGTGGCTTCGAATTTCCCGGCCGGGGTTTTGATCCGTTCCCGTCCGACCACTCGTACACGGTCCGAAAGAACGGAGACCGTGGAGCGTTCGCCGTCCTTCCGGCCCGAAAGCGTGAATCCGAACCCCGGAAACTCGTCGCCGGGATTCATCTCCGCAGGCAGGACCTGGTCCCGCGACGTGATCTCTATATCCTCTACCCGCATGGTGCGGAGCAGTTCATACATCTGCTCCGGAGCCTCGATGTGCAGGACCGTAGAATCGGGATAGACCGTCCAACGTTCGACGACAGGAACTCCCTCCCGCGTGTAGGTAAGTTGGATGCTGCCGTTGTCGCCTGTCGAAACGAGCTTGTCCAACGTGGCTGTCTGCATTTTGCCGATCGACTCCTCGTAGATCAGGTGCGTTCCGGTGTCGGTGCAAACCCATGGTCCGGCGGCCGTTGCGGTGGCGGCGGAGAACAGCAGAGACAGAAAAACGAGGCTTTTCATCGGACAGGCATGCTTTACGGCGGGTAAAGATACGTAAAAATGCCGAAATTCGCTCCTTTGACCCAGTTTAAAATATTTTTCGTATCTTTGTGCGGCAAAATTGGCATATAGTACCATTAAAAAGATAAAGACATGAAATTACTCGAAGGAAAAGTTGCCGTCGTGACGGGCGCCGCCCGCGGTATCGGCAAGGCCATCGCGCTGAAATTCGCCTCGGAGGGTGCCGATGTCGCCTTCACGGACCTCGTGATCGACGAGAACGGCAAGGCTACCGAAGCCGAAATCGCCGCGCTGGGTGTCAAAGCCAAAGGGTATGCTTCGAACGCTGCGAACTTCGAAGAGACCCATCAGGTCATCGACCAGATCATGAAGGATTTCGGCCGCATCGACATCCTCGTGAACAACGCCGGCATTACGAAGGACGGTCTGATGATGCGCATGTCCGAAGCGCAGTGGGACGCCGTATTGACGGTGAACCTCAAGTCGGCCTTCAACTTTATCCACGCCGTGACGCCGATCATGGCACGTCAGAAGGGCGGCTCGATCATCAACATGTCGTCCGTCGTGGGCGTGAGCGGCAATGCCGGACAGTGCAACTACTCCGCCTCGAAGGCCGGTATGATCGGCCTGGCGAAGTCGATCGCCAAGGAGATGGGCCCGCGCGGCATCCGCGCCAACTGCATCGCCCCGGGATTCATCATCACCGACATGACCGACAAACTGCCCGATTCGGTCAAGGAGGAGTGGTACAAGCAGATTCCGCTGCGCCGCGGCGGTACGCCCGAGGATGTGGCCAAGGTGGCACTGTTCCTCGCCTCGGACCTTTCGTCGTATGTCAGCGGTCAGGTCATCCACTGCTGCGGTGCGATGAACTGCTAAGCCCATCCGTTATCCGGACCCTGTATGGAGCGCCCGATTGTCGGGTGCTCCGTTTTTTGCCCTATGCCGCATTCGCGGCGTATTCAGGCCGTACGATGGCGTCGGGTTGAAATTTTTCACTATATTTGTCCCGTATGAAACGTATTGTGACTTTGTTGGCCGCTATGGCCGTTCTGTATTGTGCTCATGCTCAGGAGGCGACTCTGCCGAGCCCCGACGCCAGGGTGCTCGGAATGGGCGGTGTGATGATGACCAATGTGTCGGGATCGCACGCCATCTATGGAAATGCCGCGCAACAGGCCTTTTCGTACCTGCCTTCGCAGGTCGCTTCGTCGTATTACGGGCAGAACACCTTCGATTACTATGCCGTGACGGGATTCTGCCGTATCGACAATGCGAATCTCCTCCAGGCCGGGTGGCGTCAGTACCTGCGGGAACGCGGCAACAACGACATGGCCGTCGATCTGGGGTATTCGCGCCGTATCACCGACCGCTGGGCGATCGGTGTGGTCGGGCGCTACATGCACCTCAAACGCCCGGGTGCTTCGACCGACGCCCTGGCTGCCGATCTGAGCCTTGCCTATCAGCAACCGCTGGAGGGGATCGGGAGTTTTTCCATGTTGCGCGCCGGCGCCAGGTTGGGCAATCTGGGTGCCTACCTCGATGACGCGGATTATACGCTGCCGATGGATGTTACGGCCGGTGTGGCGCTCGACACCTTCTTCTCCGATGCCCACGAATTGACCCTCGGTGTCGATCTGGGGTATTATTTCTCGCCGAAAGCGGTGCGGGGATTCCAAACGTCGGTGGGTGCCGAATACAACCTCATGCAGCTCTTCCAGTTCCGGGCAGGATACCATTACGGGGAGCAGCGTTTCTATTATCCGAGCTACTGGTCGCTCGGCTGCGGCGTGCGATTCCTGCACCTGCGGCTCGATTTCGCCTACCTGTTCGCCCGGAAGCATACGTTGCTGCACAACACGTATGCTCTCAGCTTCGGGTTCGATTTCTGATTCCCGGTCCGTTTGTACGGTCCGGCACGGCTTGAACGCCTCCATACGCAAACCGCATCCACACTGCAGCGTGGATGCGGTTGCTTTTTCGGGCGCGTCGTAAGCCCCCCTATGCCTGTTCCAGTTGCGCAAGGATCTCCCGGCACCCGTCCTCCAGCATGTCGAGCACCAGTTCGAAGCCTTCGCGCCCCTCGTAATAGGGGTCGGGAACGTAGGTGCGGTCGGGATAGTGGCGGCAGAACTCCGCCATGCGGAAAATCTTCTGTGCGGCGGCACGCGACGGCGCCAGCCGGTGCAGCGATTCGTAGTTCATGTCGTCCATGACGACGATCATGTCGAAACGCTCGAAATCCTCCTCGGCGACCTGCCGGGCACGGTGTGTCAGCGTATAGCCGCGTTGTGATGCCGCACGGCGCATGCGCGGGTCGGGCAAATCGCCGCGATGTCCTCCGTAGGTGCCTGCCGAATCGACATCGAGCCGGTCGGCGCATCCTTTCTCTGCGATCAGGTGTCGCAGAATGCCTTCGGCTGCCGGGGAGCGGCAGATGTTTCCCAGGCAGACGAACAAAATTCTCTTTTTCGTTTCCATGCCGCAAAGATACTGTGCCGGAGCGTTGCCGCCAACCTTTTCGGCCGAAAAATGCCTGTAGATTTCCATGCGGCGTGCAGTGTTGCCACGGATGCCTCGATCCGATGCAAATTTCTGCTTGAAGCGTGTGGCGCGTCTGGTATGGCTTTTGTCGCAGCAAAAGCAACTAATCGGACAATAATAACTGCAGACAGACTCCCTATTGTCCGAAAAAAAGTTTAACTTTGCACCGATTTGCTGTTAGAAAATTAAACGAAAAAGATGATGATGAAAACGCTTTTATTCTTGTCGGCCTTTCTGTTGGGCACATCAGCCCTCTCTGCGCAGAACCTTCCCCGCAAGGTCGAGAATGTAAAAATATTGGACCTCGACGGAAATCCAGCCAACCTCCCCTATTTCGGTGAAAAAAACCTGATGATTTTCTATGTTGATCCCGACAGGCACAAGCAGAATGAGGACTTTACCTACGACATGGAGGAGAACCACCGCGCCGAGGGCGAGAACCTTTACGGGTTCGGAGTGATGAACCTCAAGGACGCCCCGATGATTCCCAACGGCATGGCCCGCAGCATGGCCAAGAAGCGTACGGCCAAGAATGGCGCGACGGTGTTGGCCGACCAGGACCGGGTGTTGAGCACGACCTGGGGGTTGGGCGACTGCAACAACCAGTTCGTATTGCTGGTGGTCTCGAAAGAGGGTGAGCTGGTATTCCTGCGCAAGGGCATACTCTCCGAGAAGGACAAGGAGGAGTTCTACCGCGTGATCGAAAAGTATAAGTAATACCCGAATCCCGAATGACCGGAATGTCGTTTCGTATCGTCGTTTTCGGCCTGATTTTCTCTGCCGTTACCGTGTCAGCCCTCTGTGCACGGAATGTAGCCACGCAACTATTGGCCGTCGGGGCGGAATCCGTTGATTCCCTCCCTGCCGCCCCGGTTGCGGAAACGGCTGCGGCCCCCTCCCTGGCGGTTTCCGATGCTGCAATTCACCCCTTGGCCGATACCGTGTCGGCAGATGCCTCCCGGGCCGACACTGCGCAGCCGGCATCGCCCCGGAAACGGTCGCTCGTGCGCCGTATCATCGACTATTTCGGCGCCTCGACGCAGGACCGCACGTTTGAAAAGAAGATCGACTTTACCTTTGCCGGCGGCCCGAGCTATTCGAAAAACACAAGCCTCGGAATCGGGCTGATCGCTGCGGGGCTGTACCGCCTCGACCGTACTGACTCGGTCACTGCGCCTTCGGACATCTCGCTCTATGCGAATGTCTCGATCTCGGGATTCTATGCCGTGGGTATTTCGGGTAATACGATCTTTTCCCATAACAAACAGCGCATAGACTATACGCTGGAGTTCCTGTCGGCTCCGACCTACACCTGGGGGATCGGTTATGAGGATGTGCAGCGGGACAGCAAACGCAGTTACACCGAGCAGCGTTACAAGATTCAGGCTCGTTACCTGCGGGAGATCCTTCCCCATACCTATGTCGGAGGCCTGCTGAGTTTTGAACATGCGCGGGCGTCGAAATACGATGCTTCGGTCCCGCTCTTCGGCGACCAACGCACACACTATACCGATACGGGCATTGGCCTGACGGTGGAGTACGATTCGCGCGACTTCATCCCCAATCCTTTCCGGGGTGTCTACCTGAGTTTTCAAAGCATCTTTTACCCGAAGGCATTCGGAACCTGTGACATGACACTTCACCGTATGACCGTTACGACGGATTTCTATCAACGCGTGTGGAAAGACGCTATCCTGGCGTTCGACCTTTATGGCGAAATCAATTCCACGGGGACTCCCTGGCCGATGTTGGCGCGTATGGGAGGCAACCAGCGGATGCGGGGCTATTACAAGGGACAGTATACGGATAACGGGTTGTTGACCGCACAGGTCGAACTGCGCCAACGCATATGGCGCCGGATCGGCGGTGTGGCGTGGGTCGGCGCCGGCAATGTGTTCCCTTCCCTTCGGGAGTTCGACTGGGACGAGACGCTGCCCAATTACGGCCTCGGTTTCCGCTGGGAGTTGAAAAAACGGGTCAACATCCGTCTCGATTACGGATTCGGAAAGAAAACCAGTGGCTTTCTGTTGAGTATAAACGAAGCTTTTTAAACGGATTGTTATGGAGGAAAAGAATCCGAAAAAGAAAGCGCATGACTCAAGGAACGTCAAGACCCGTAGCCGTTTCACCACGCTGCTGACATTCTATTTCTTTATTGCGCTCATCATCCCCAACTGTATCCTGGCCAATACCGAACCCTACTCGGTATGGACCGTCGAGGCATTGATCCTTATGCCGCTGGGATTCTACATGATGTGGAGCGTCGCCTTGCGGCGGTCGGGCGTGATGATCTGGCTGGCTTTTCCGTTCATCTTCTTCTGCGCTTTCCAGATCGTGCTGCTCTATCTGTTCGGCAACTCGATCATTGCCACGGACATGTTCACCAACCTGCTCACGACCAATCCTGGCGAGGCGGGCGAACTGCTGGGAAACATCTATCCGTCGGTGGTCCTGGTGTGCGTGCTCTACCTTCCGCTGTTGTGGCTTGCTGCCCGGGAGATCGCCCGAAAACGCTACATCACCTACACCACCCGCCTGAATGTCGGGCTGACCGGTGCGGTGCTTTTCTCTGTGGGACTGATGGCTCTGCTGCCTGCCTATCGGGTCAGCGAGGACAAACATGTATTGCGGGACGAGATTTTCCCGCTGAACGTGCTCTACAACCTTTACCTGAGCGGCTCGGAGTTCCGCAAGTCGTACAATTATGCCGAGACGTCGGCCGATTTCTCCTATGAAGCCCGCCGTACGGCGGAGCTGCCTGAACGCGAGGTCTATGTCTATATCATCGGCGAGGCGGCCCGGGCGATGAACTGGCAGCTCTACGGATACGATCGGGAGACGAATCCGCGCCTGTCGCAGACCGACGGCCTGGTGGTTTTCCGCGATATGCTCACGCAGAGCAACACGACCCACAAGAGTGTCCCGATGATCCTCTCTTCGGTGGCTCCCGATGAGCACGAGGAGCTTTTCCGCCGCAAGGGATTGCCTGCGCTGTTCAACGAGGCGGGCTTCGACACGTGGTTCATCTCGAACCAGTCGCGCCAGGGGGCGATGATCGACCATCTCGCCCAGGATGCGAAACACCTGATATATATCCGTTCCCCGCGTCAGGACATGCAATTGCTCGACGAGATGCGCCGGGCGATCGACAACAGCACGTCGCGCAGGATGTTGATCGTGTTGCACTGTTACGGGTCGCATTTCAGCTATCACCAGCGCTATCCACGGGAATTCGCACGTTTCCGTCCCGACGATGATGTGGCGATTGCCCGCCAGCACCGCGAAATGCTCGTCAATGCCTACGACAACTCGATCCTCTATACGGATCATGTCCTGGCCGAGATTATAGGTTATCTCTCCTCGCTGGAGGATACCTCTTCGGCCCTGCTCTATTGCGCCGACCACGGCGAAGACCTGATCGACGACGAGCGTGAGCGATTCCTGCACGCCTCGCCCACGACGACGGCCTATCAGCTGCATGTGGCGGCCCTGGCGTGGTTCTCAGAGGATTACCGGAGGAATTTCCCCGGAAAGGTTGCGGCTGCCGAGGCCAATGCGACGGCTCCCGCAACGACACACGCTCTGTTCCATACGATGGCCGACATGGCCTCGATCGAAGGGCGTTGCCTTATGACACGGGTGTCGCTCGTCAGTCCCGATTACGACCGTGCGGCGCCGCGTCGCTATTTGAACGATCACAACGAGGCGGTACCGTTCCGCAAGACGGGCCTCGGGCCACAGGACCTGGAGGTGTTCCGCCGTTACGGGATCGAGGTCGACTGAACCGGCCTGTATCGAGGTGTCTGGGCTGGTGCGCCGCCGGTGTGTTTCTCGGCATCTCCCGCGTTCGGCGCATCGGGGATAAAAGAACGAAGGCTGTCCCGGACACGGGACTGCCTTCGTTATGAGAATCTGATTCGAATTATTTCGCAGCTTCTACCGAAACCTTGCGGAACTCTTTCATCAGTTTCGAGAGCTCGAGAGCCGATTTGCGTGCACGGGTGCCGGCAGCCTTGTTGCCTTTTTCTACCTGAGCAGCTGCATTGGCAGCGAATACCTCGAACTCGGCATTGATCTTTTCAACTAATTCTTTCATGGCGTTGTTTAAGTTGTTTAATTTATATTGGGTTTGTTAGGAGTTTGTTATCAGCGCAAAGATAAAAAATAATCCATATAAAATCACGGGCATTCCGAAAAAAACTCATTTTTTTCCGCAAAATGACCGTATTAAAAGAGTTTCTTGCATTTTTTGTGTCATTTCACGTGCCGAAAATCCGATAAAACGGTGCGAATCGGTTGTGGCTGCGCCACATGGAACGATCGGGACAGAGCGTCTCGCCGCACCCCGATACCTACGAATGGGGATTGCGCGTCTCGCAAGAAAATAGTATCTTTGCACCGCGAATTTTTTCGGTCCGGCCGGGCGTGCGCACAGCGTGATTGACGCGATTTCCGTCGCCGCGCACCGGACCGTAACAAGAGAGCTGACCAATGCGTTTATCCGAATTGAATACCGGCGATGTGGCGACCATCGTCAAGGTCATGGGCCACGGGGGATTCCGGCGCCGCATCATGGAGATGGGGTTCGTCCGCGGACAGCGGGTCGAGGTGATCCTCAACGCCCCGCTGAAGGACCCGATCGAATACCGGATCATGGGTTACGACATCTCGTTGCGCCGCAGCGAGGCCGAGATGGTCGAGGTGCTGACCGACGGGGAGGCCCATGAGATTCTCGCCCACCGTTCGCAGCGGCAGGCGGCCGACGCCGCGGGAGAGCCTGCCGGCACCCCCGTTCCGGAAGATCGGACCGATGCTTCCGGGAGCGATGCCCCGGGTTGCGAGAGCATCGCCGACGTGGTTACGCACCGCAGCCGCACGATCTCGGTGGCCCTCGTGGGCAATCCCAACAGCGGCAAGACCTCGTTGTTCAACGCCATTTCGGGCGGGCACGAACACGTGGGCAACTACAGCGGCGTGACCGTCGGGGCGAAACTCGGCCACCGCCTCTATCGCGGTTACCGGTTCGAGATCACCGACCTGCCGGGCACCTATGCCCTCTCGGCCTATACGCCCGAGGAGCGGTACGTGCGCGAGCACCTGGCGACCGAGATGCCCGACGTGGTGATCAACTCCGTCGTGGCGTCGAACCTCGAGCGCAACCTCTACCTGACGACCGAACTGATCGACATCAACCCGCGGATCGTCGTCGCGCTGAACATGTACGACGAACTGCGGGCCAGCGGCGCCGACCTCGATTACGACAGTCTGGGACGCATGATGGGCGTCCCGATGGTGCCGGTCGAGGCGCGCAACCACCGCGGTATCGAGACGCTGCTCGACACGGTGATCGACGTCTACGAGAACCGCGACGAGCGTGTGCGCCACATCCACATCCACATGGGCTCGGTGATCGAGGAGGGGTTGCGGAGGCTCAACGGCGACATGAGCGCCCACCGCGACGAGTTGCCCAAGGCGTTTCCGCCGCGCTATTACGCCCTGAAGATGCTCGAACGCGACGCACAGGTCGAGGAGCGGCTGCGCGGTTGTGAACGCTACGCGGTGTGGGCCGAGATCCGCGACCGCGAGGCGCGCAGGATTTCCGAGGCGCTGGGCGAGGATGCCGAGACGGCCTTCGCCAACCAGAAGTACGGCTTCATCCAGGGCGCGCTGCGGGAGACCTACACGCCCGGGCAGCAGGCCGAAGTGACGGCGACGAGCGTCATCGACACCTTCGTGACCCACAAGCTCTGGGGCTTCCCGATCTTCTTCGTGCTGATGGGGGTGATGTTCTGGTGCACGTTCAGCGTCGGCGCCTACCCGCAGGCGTGGATCGAGGCGCTGGTGGCATGGATCGGCTCGACGGCCGACACCCTGCTGCCTTCGGGGCCGCTGCGCGACCTGCTGGTCGACGGCGTGATCGGCGGCGTGGGTTCGGTGATCGTCTTCCTGCCGAACATCATGATCCTGTACCTCTTTATCTCCTTCATGGAGGATTCGGGCTACCTGGCGCGGGCGGCCTTCATCATGGACCGCGTGATGCACCGCATCGGGCTGCACGGTAAGTCGTTCATTCCGCTCATCATGGGCTTCGGCTGCAACGTCCCGGCCATCATGGCCTGCCGTACGATCGAAAGCCGCAGCAGCCGGATGATTACCATCCTGATAACGCCGTTCATGTCGTGCAGCGCCCGCATCCCGATCTACCTGCTTATCGCCGGGACCTTCTTCTCGGCGCACGCCGGGCTGGTGATGACGGGGCTCTACGTGCTGGGCATCCTCCTGGCCGTGGTGACGGCACGGCTGATGCGGCGGTTCAAGTTCCCGGTCGACGAGACTCCGTTTGTCATGGAGCTGCCTCCCTACCGCCTGCCGACGTGGAAGACCACCCTCACGCACATGTGGGACAAGTGTGCGCAATACCTCAAGAAGATGGGCGGCATGATCCTCGTGGCGTCGGTCATCGTGTGGTTCCTGAGCTACTACCCTCGTTCGGAGCAGCCCGTGAGCACCGAGGCCCATTACGAAAACTCCTACCTCGGACGCCTGGGCAAAGGGTGCGAACCGGTTTTCCGCCCACTGGGATTCGACTGGAAGGCGAGTGTCGCGCTGTTGTCGGGACTTCCGGCCAAGGAGATCATCGTCAGCACGCTGGGTGTGCTCTACTCCGAGGCGCCGCAGGCGGCAATCACGGCCGACGGCGCGGACGGGATAATCGGGGCAGACGGAACCGACGGAGCTCCGGCAGCGACGGAGGCTGCTGCCCTGCTGCCGGCAGAGGCCGTCGGCATCATCGGCGGGGCGGACGGCACGACGCCTATCGTTGTTACCGACGCCGCAGAGGTGTCCGGGGACGCCGCAGCCCCAAAGGCGACCCCCTCCGAAGAGGAGGAGCTCGCCTCGCTCTCGGCACGCCTGCAGGAGAGCGGCGATTTCTCGACCGCTTCGGCCTTTGCCTTCCTCGTATTTGTCCTGCTCTATGTGCCGTGCATCGCCACGGTGGTGGCCATCGGTTCGGAGGCCGGGTGGCGCTGGGCCACGGCGTCGGTCATCTACAATACGACGGTGGCGTGGATCGTGGCATGGATCGCATACCGTGTGGCGCTGCTCTTCTGAGAGATGGACTGGCAGGACTATACGGTATGGGGAATCGTTGCTGCGGCGTTTGCTGTCGCGGCGGTGTGGGGGTGGCGGCAGTTGTGCGGCAGAAGACGCGGCGGCTGCGCCTCGTGCTCGGCGGAGTGCCCGATGAAAAAAATCGCTCGCAAGCGTTAGCATACGGACCATAAAGTACTATCTTTGCCGCCTGGAAATGGCGGCGCACGGTGGAGCCGGCTTTGGAAGCCGGCTTCGCGCATGTCGCAGCGTGCCGGACACACTGCCGCCGAATCGGATTCTCTATGACCGGACTCTTCTACATCCTCTTCTTCTGGCTCGTGGGCAACGCCCTGAGCCAGGTGACCGGCGGCTACGTCTCGGGCAACATCATCGGCATGATCCTGCTCTTCGCATCGTTGTGCCTCAGGTGGGTCCCGGCCGACCGGGTGCGTCCCGCGGCTCGTTTCCTGCTCGGGGCCATGGCGCTCTTCTTCGTGCCCTACGGCGTGGGGCTGATGGACTCCTACCGGGTGATCCTCGAGAATTTCTGGGCCATTCTCGTCTCGGGCATCGTCTCGACGATCCTTGTCCTGCTCGTCGCGGGCAAAACCTTCCAAAGCCTTAACCGCCGCGCCCGGCTGCGGCACATCCGACAAATGCGCCACGATGATTGACCTCTCCTTCTTCTCCTCGGACCTCTTTCTGCTGACCCTTACGGTCGGCCTCTATTGCGTGGGCGGTGCGATCTACCGCCGTTGCCGCGTGCCGCTACTGCACCCCGTGCTGTTGACATTCGTCGCCGTGATCGTCTTCCTGCGCTGTGCCGGGATCGACTATGAACGCTACCGGGAGGCGACGGGTATCCTCAATTTCGCCCTCGGCATGTCGGTCGTGGCCCTCGGGTACCTGCTTTACGAACAGTTGGAACGCCTGCGCGGCAGCCTGCTCCCGGTAGGCATCGCAACGCTTGCAGGGTGTGTCGTCGGGGTGCTGAGCGTGGTCTACATCGCCATGGCCTTCGGCGTCGAGCGCACGATTCTCAACTCCATCGCCCCGAAGTCGGTGACCGTACCGATCGCCGTCTCGGTCGCCGGGCCACTGGGCGGTAACGTTTCGGTCACCTCGGTGGTGGTCTTCTGCGTGGGAATCTTCGGCAGTATCTTCGGCGAATGGATACTGCGTCGCTGCGGTGTGCGGGATCCCGAGGCGCGCGGCTTTGCCCTGGGCGCCGCGGCCCACGGCATCGGAACGGCCCGGGCCATCGAGATCGGTGCCGTCGAGGGGGCTCTGAGCGGCCTGGCCATGGCTCTGATGGGCTTGGCCACGGCACTGCTGATGCCCTTGATGGAGCGTTATTTGTATTGAAAGGCGCGCTTCATGCCCTTTTGTTCGGGCGGAAGTGCGAAGATTGTCCGTTTCGGCGCAATCTTTGCGCGAAAAGTTTTTAAAATTCTGTAATAAGTGCTACTTTTGCCGGAAAGTCGGCAAAAACCACACACGCAATACGATGGACTGGTTGTATTCCCTGTTTTTCGGTGACGGCATCGCGCATGCCGTACTCACGTTCGCACTGGTCATTACGTTCGGCATCCTGCTGGGAAAGGTCAAAATCAAGGGCGTTTCCCTGGGGGTCACGTGGATTCTCTTCGTGGGGATCATCGCCAGCCATTTCGGCATGACGGTCGACCCCGCCGTACGGAATTTCGTCCAGGAGTTCGGACTGATCCTCTTCGTTTTCTCGATCGGACTGCAGGTCGGTCCGGGCTTTTTCGCGTCGTTCAAGCACGGAGGCGTCACGCTGGTGAGTTGTGCGACGGCGATCGTGCTGTTCGGTGTCCTGACGGCCTACATCATCCATGCGGTGACCGGGACGCCCATCCCCACGATGGTCGGCATCCTCTCGGGCGCCGTGACCAATACCCCGGGACTGGGCGCTGCGCAGCAGGCCTACGCCGATGCCACGGGCGTCAATGACCCCAGCGTGGCGTTGGGCTATGCCGTGGCCTATCCGTTGGGTGTCGTAGGCATTATCCTGACGATGATCTTCATTCGCTACGCCCTTCGCGTGAAGTTCGAGAAGGAGGACGAGGCCCTGGCGGCGTTGTCGCACGAGCAGAAATACGCCCAAAAGGTCTCGGTGGAGTTCACCAATACGTTGCTCGACGGGCGCACGGTGGAATACGTGCGTGACCTGATCCATCGCCAGTTCGTGATTTCGCGGGTCAAGCATCCCGACGGCGGGATTACGATGGCCGATGCCGATACGGTCATCCACCCGGGCGACATGCTGTGGGTGATCTGCCAGTCGGAGGACGAGGAGGCGATCGTGGCCTTCCTGGGCCACCGCGTGGAGATGACCGACGAGGACTGGGGCAATAACACCCCCAATGCGGAGCTCATTTCGCGGCGCATCCTGATCACCAAGTCGTCGATCAACGGCAAGAAGTTCTCCGACCTGCGCCTGCGCACCCGCTATGGCATCACGATCACGCGCGTCAACCGCGCCGGCATGGACCTGATCCCCTACCAGGGGCTCGAACTGCAGGTCGGCGACCGGGTGATGGTCGTGGGTCCTGCGGAGGCGGTTGCCAAGGTGGCCGACGTGCTGGGCAATTCGCTCAAGAAACTCGACCATCCCAATCTGATAACGATCTTCGTAGGCATCGCACTGGGAGTGCTGCTGGGATCGATTCCGCTGCTGAATGTCCCCCAGCCGGTGAAGCTCGGTCTGGCTGGCGGCCCGCTGATCGTCGCCATTCTGATCGGCCGCTTCGGCACGCACTTCCACCTGGTGACCTACACGACGGCCAGTGCCAACCTCATGCTGCGTGAGATCGGCATCGCGCTGTTCCTCGCGGCGGTGGGCATCGGCGCGGGCGACGGATTCGTCGACGCCGTCGTCGGGGGCGGGTACCGTTGGATCGGCTACGGCTTTATCATCACGGTGGTGCCGCTGTTGATCGTCTCGCTCGTGGCGCGACTCTACCTGAAGATGAACTACTATACGCTGATGGGTCTGATCGCCGGTTCGACGACCGATCCCCCGGCCTTGGCCTACGCCAACGCTACGGCGGGCAACGACATGCCGGCCGTGGGCTATTCGACCGTCTATCCGGTGGTGATGTTCCTGCGGGTGCTGACCGCACAGGTATTTATCCTTTTCGCCCTGTAACGCTGTTCCGGGGAAAACCGCGCGGGCATTCGGGTATCCCCTGTCGGGTACACCCCGAATCCATCCAATCCGAACGATACAAGCCTCCGCTGCGGCGGGGGCTTTTTCGTGGCTTCGAATCCGGGCGTTGCGGTGTGTTTCATCCCGGGAGACGGTTTTTATTTTCGAAATTTTTTAATTTTTGCCATTATTTCGCTATCTTTGTCCGGAAGCAAATCCCCAAAAACTCTTATACTATGGCAAAAGCAGTTAACATCGCCCGTTCACATCGGCTGGACGGCATCGGAGAGTACTATTTTTCGCGCCGTCTGCGCGAGATAGGCGAGATTGAGGCAGCTACGGGCCGTCAGATCGTCAAACTGGCCATGGGCAGTCCCGACCTTCCGCCCCATCAGTCCGTCATCGACCGCCTGGCCAAGGAGGCCCAGCGCCCCGACGTACATAAATACATGTCCTACCAGGGTGAACCCATCCTGCGCAAGGCTTTTGCCGACTGGTATAAGAAATGGTATCACGTGGATCTTGACTTCAAGAGCGAGGTATATCCGTTGATCGGTTCGAAGGAGGGTATCATGCACATTTGCATGACGTTCCTCAATCCCGGCGACAAGGTGCTCGTTCCGAACCCCGGCTACCCGACCTATTCGGCCGGCGTGAAGCTCGCGGGCGGCGTGATGGTCCCCTATTCGCTCAACAAGCAGACCAACTTTTACCCCGACTTCGAGGCGATCGAGAAGGCCGGGCTCGACGGCGTGAAGATGATGCTGGTCAACTACCCCAACATGCCGACCGGACAGGTGGGCTCGATGGAGCTCTTCGAGAAGATCATCGACTTCGGCGCCAAGCACAATATCCTGATTGTGCACGACAACCCCTACAGCTTCATCCGCAATACGGCAGGCCCGCTGTCGATCATGGCGGTCGAGGGTGCCAAGGAGGTGGCCCTGGAGTTGAACTCCCTGTCGAAGGGACACTCGATGGCCGGCTGGCGTGTCGGCGTGCTCGTGGGCAAGGCCGAGTGGCTCAAGGACGTGATGACCTTCCGCAGCAACATGGACTCGGGTATGTTCTATCCCATCCAGGCCGCGTCGGAGACGGCGCTGTCGCTGGGCGAGGAGTGGTACAAGGAGCTGAATGCCATCTATTACGGACGCGAGCGCCAGGCGTATGAACTGCTCAATGCCTTGGGATGCTCCTACCGCGAGCATCAGGCCGGACTGTTCGTCTGGGCCGAACTCCCTGAGGATTATGAGGGCGACAGCTTCTCGTTCTCGGACGAGGTGATGGAGAAGACCGATGTCTTCCTGACCCCGGGCGCCATCTTCGGTTCGGAGGGCAAGCGCTACATCCGTATCACGTTGTGCTGCCCCGAGGAACTGCTCAAGAAGGCCACCGACAAGATCAAGGCCGCCTTCGGAAAGTAGTCTTCAATATATAGACATGAAAACAGCCGCCTCATTGCTAAGGCGGCTGTTTTTGTTGTCAGGAGGAGTCTTTGCCATGCAGCCGGGTTGACTGTGGCGACGGGCTTACTCCTCGACGATGCGGATCGAGAGGATGCGGTCGCCGCGGCGGATGTCGTCGATGACGTCCAGCCCCTCGACCACCTGCCCAAAACAGGTATGCACGCCGTCGAGGTGCTGCGTGTTCTCGCGGTTCATGCAGATGAAGAACTGCGAGCCTCCGGTATCCTTCCCGGCGTGGGCCATCGACAGGACGCCCCGGTCGTGGTGCTGCCGCGGCGCCGAGGTCTCGCACTTGATCGTGTAACCCGGACCTCCGGTTCCGTCGCCGCGCGGGCAGCCGCCCTGGATCACGAAGTCGGGAATGACGCGGTGGAACGTGAGCCCGTCGTAGAAGCCGTGCTCGGCCAGGTCGATGAAGTTGGCGACGGTACCGGGTGTTTCGTCGGCATACAGCTCGGCCTTCATCACCCCTTTCTCGGTCGATATGATTGCGTACTTTTTCATGGTCTGCGGTTTTGTTTATTCGACGACTTTGACTTTGGCGGCTGCGGCCTTCACCCGCTCGCGCAGCGCCTCGAGGCTGCTGCCGTGAGGCTCATACCCCACGACGACACCCATGCGGCGGTTGACGCGAGCCGAGGGTTTCCCGAAGAGGCGGATGTCGGTGCGAGGGTTGTCGGCCAATGCTTCGGCCACCCCCTCGAAACGGGGCGTCGAAGTGGCAATTCCGGAGAGAATCACCGCACTGGCGCCCAGGCGCTCGAAGGTAATCTCCGGGATGGGCAGCCCCAATATGGCCCGCAGGTGGAGTTCAAACTCGCTAAGGTTCTGCGTTCCGGCGAGCGTCACCATGCCCGTGTCGTGCGGACGCGGCGAGAGCTCCGAAAAGTAGACGCCGTGCTCGTGGCTGAGGAAGAACTCCACGCCCCACAGCCCGGCGCCCGTGAGGGCTTCGGTGACGGCTGCGGCCATGCGCTGCGCCTCGGCCAGGTGTTCGGGGGCGATCTCCGGCGACTGGAAACTCTCGCGGTAGTCACCGTTTTTTTGTACATGGCCGATCGGCGGGCAGAAGAGCGTCGGGCCGTTTTTCTGGGTGACGGTCAACAGCGTGATCTCGCTGTCGAAACGGATGAACTCCTCGACGATCAGTTCGCGGATGTCGCCGCGCGAGCCTTCGCATCCGTAGTGCCAGGCGTGCTCGATCTCCTCGGGGCCGCGGACGACCGACTGTCCCTTGCCGGATGAGGACATCAGAGGCTTCACGACGCACGGGAATCCGATCTTTGACGCAGCCTCGCGCAACTCGTCGAGTGACGTGGCGTAGAAATAACGGGCGGTCTTGAGCCCGAGTTCCCTGGCTGCGAGGTCGCGGATCGCCTTGCGGTTCATCGTGAAGTTCACGGCCCGGGCGCTCGGGACAACCTGGATGCCTTGGCGTTCGAAGTCGTAGAGGCGTTCGGTACGGATGGCCTCGATCTCGGGGACGATGATGTCGGGACGGTGTTTCGCAACGGCGGCAGCCAGTGCCTCGCCATCCAGCATGTCGAATGTCTCCGCGGCGTCGGCCACCTGCATGGCGGGAGCTCCGGCGTACTTGTCACAGGCTACGACGGTCTGTCCCAGCCGCTGTGCGGCGATGGTAAACTCCTTGCCCAGTTCTCCCGAGCCGAGGAGCAGAATCTTTTTCATATGTTGAATGTTTTTGTGTGTGTCCGAAACGGTACCGCAAAGATAGTCTTTTCCGGCAGAATTACGCGATCGTGCGACGATAAAAACGGAGGCAAGGGGGGGGTGTCGGGAGTTGGTTCCCGTGCTGTGGCTGGTTTTTCGGCAGGGATGCCCCGGTGACGGTATATCCCCGGCAACGGTGTTTCGACGGTATGCCCTGGCGACGGTATGTCCCGGCGACAGTGTTCAGTATGCCCCGGGCAGCGGTATTTTGCCGTATGTCCTGGAGACGGTATTCGTCCGATATGCCGAGGGCCTGGTAAGCAAAAAATCCCCCTGCCATGGGCAGGAGGATTTTTATTCGGCCGTTTCCGGCCTCGAGTCGTGGAGGTGGAGGGAGTCGAACCCTCGTCCAAACAGGGAACCCGAAAGCTTTCTACACGTTTATCCGTCGGTTAGTCCTTCTCCCCGCGCCTGGCCGACGGCGGCCGAACGCAGGGCCCAGTCCCTTGAATTTCGCACGCGGTCCGGGACTTGCCGCGCACTATCTCCCAATGGATGATACCCCGTATGGAGAGCCGTTAAGGAGCGGAACCGCCCTCCGGGATACTCGTCGCCAAAGCTCCTTGGCTCCGGCGATTAAGCTAATTTTCCTTGAAAATTAGGCAGCGAGTGCAAGGCTGTTATTGCCATTTGTAGTTCGAGCATCGGGATTAACGAGCCGCCGCACAGCGCTCGACGTGCTTACAATCAAACTCTGCCTGCTGTCAAAACCGGGCACCCCCGTGTCTTTCCGGCGCAAAGCCTGTCGAAACTCCGTGCAAAGATAGTGCTTTTTTCCGAATTCCGATATTTTTCGTATCTTTGTTCGCAAAGAGAGTGCGTACATGATGAACAACCAATATGTCGTGGAGTTGCGCGACGCCGCGATCTACCACGCCGACGATCCGTTCGGCAGCTGTTCGGAGAAGAAACTGCTCCAGAGGGGCGAGATGATCCTCTCGGAGGTGAACCTCGCGGTGGCGCCGGGCGAATTCGTTTACCTGCTGGGGCGTGTCGGCAGCGGGAAGAGCACGCTGCTCAAAACCCTTTATGCCGATGTGCAGCTTCTCTCGGGCCGGGGGTACGTCGCGGGTTTCGACCTGCGGAGACTCCGTCGCAGGGATATCCCCTACCTGCGCCGCCGGATCGGCATCGTCTTCCAGGATTACCAGCTGCTTACCGACCGCAACGCCTTCATGAACCTCCACTACGTGCTGAAAGCCACGGGTTGGAAGAACGAATCGGAGATCCGCGAGCGGATCGACCGTGTGCTGGGGCTTGTGGAGCTGGGTTCGAAGTGCTACAAGATGCCTTTCGAACTCTCGGGCGGCGAGCAGCAGCGGCTGGTGATCGCCAGGGCGTTGCTCAACGACCCGCAGGTACTGTTGGCCGATGAGCCGACGGGCAACCTCGACCCCGTAACGGCCGACGGCATCATGCAGCTTTTCCATACGATTGCCGGGCGCGGGTGCGCCGTGGTGATGTCGACGCACAACACCGCCCTGATCGAAAACTACCCTGCTCGGGCCATCCTTTTCTCGCAGGGGAAGATTCGCGAGGTCGACCTTAAAACCTGTTTGTCCTGATCTTCCGGACGTTGCGGGGGTGCGCGCTCCGCGGCGCCGTATTGATTCAAAAAACCTTTGCCGCAGGGCTCCGGAGGCTTGTTTTATCCGGAAAAGTTTCCTATATTTGTATGATATTTCAAGACTACGATGAGTACCGAACAAGAAAACGTTAAAAAGCAGGAAGAAGCATATTCCGCGTCGAACATCCAGGTTCTCGAAGGACTGGAGGCGGTGCGCAAACGCCCGGCCATGTATATCGGCGACATCGGCGAAAAGGGACTCCACCACCTGGTCTACGAGGTGGTCGACAACTCGATCGACGAGGCCCTGGCTGGCT